>JAUHWE010000677.1 GCA_030424825.1 Verrucomicrobiia bacterium | reverse complement strand
TCGTTCGACTACAAACCTGAGCTGGCAAAAATGGACGGCAAACCGATGCCGGAATCCTTCACCCAAGGCCAGCCCATCGCCCAACTCCAAGGCAAGAATCTGGTTTGCAAAGGACCACTCAAACCGTTTAAAGAATATGGAAGATCCGGACGACTGATCTCCGATTATTTCCCATATACTGGTCAAATCGCCGACGAAATTTGCGTGGTCAAATCGATGGTTACGGAACAGATCAACCACGATCCGGCTCATACTTTTATCAACACCGGATCGGGTGTTCCAGGCAGACCCAGCATGGGTTCCTGGCTAACTTACGGCCTGGGATCGGAGACCGAAAACCTTCCCGCTTTCGTTGCCATGGTATCGACGGGGACGGGAAGGCCGGGAGGCCAGCCCCTGTACGACCGCTTGTGGGGAAGTGGATTTTTGCCCACGACGCATCAGGGGATTCGTTTTCGAGGAATCGGCGATCCCGTTTTGTATCTGAACAATCCTGACGGCATGGATCAGTCCATGCGACGTCGTATGCTGGACGACCTGAACGCGATCAATCGGAGAAAGTACGAGGAAGCAGGTGATCCTGAAATCGCCACTCGAATTGCCCAGTACGAGCTCGCCTACCGGATGCAGGCGGCTGTGCCTGAATTGACCGATCTCTCGAACGAGCCGGAATCGACATTCGAAGCTTATGGCCCGGAATCGCGGAAGCGTGGCACCTTTGCCAGCAACTGTATATTGGCGAGGCGCCTCGTCGAGCGAGACGTCCGATTTGTGCAGCTGTTCCACATGGGCTGGGATCAGCACAAGGTGCTGCCCGATCAAATTCCTGGGCAATGCTACGATACCGATCAGGCATCGGCGGCCCTTATTGAAGATCTTGAGCGGCGAGGGCTTCTTGAAGACACCCTAGTGGTCTGGGGCGGCGAGTTCGGGCGCACCGTGTATTGCCAAGGAACCTTGACCGAGGACAACTACGGACGCGATCACCACCCGCGTTGCTTCACCATTTTCATGGCGGGCGCGGGTGTAAAGCCGGGCATAACATACGGTGAGACCGATGAATTTGGATACAACATTACGGAGAATCCGGTTCATGTTCACGACTTGCACGCGACCTTGCTACACCTCCTGGGAATTGACCACGAGCGACTCACCTACAAGTTTCAAGGCCGGCGCTATCGATTGACCGATGTGCATGGACATTTGGTGAAGGGAATACTGGCATAGAGCGGTTCGCGAATCTTTTGTATTCGAGCACCAGTGTCCAACTAAGGACCGATTTGGGTTCTGTAAGTTGATGTTAATCATGAGATTAAGAGTCATAAAGCATGTGAGCGATTTGAACTCGCCGAGGCACGGGCTGTCAGTTGAGTCTCGTTCTCATGAACCAAGGCAAGCTCGTCTTCTCCCAGATCGTCGATCTGGTGCATCCTCAGCAGTTTGCGAGATGCGCATCCAAATACCCTATGCCGAGGGCCTCGAAAACCTTCTCGGCGTGGGACCAGTTTCTGTGCATGCTCTTCGCTCAGCTCACCTTCAGGGAGAGCTTGCGGGACATCGAAGCGTGCCTCGCTTCGCAATCGCGACTCCTCTACGCGATGGGAATAAAAGGAGTCGTCGCCAGGAGCAACCTGGCCTACGCGAATGCGAACCGGGACTGGCAAGTCTTCTTCGAACTTGCCCAAATCTTGATGCGCAAAGCTCGAAAGCTGTATTCGAAAGACAGTTACATCGAGGAGATCGACCAGGCGGTCTACGCGCTGGACGCCTCGGTGGTGGACCTGTGCATGGCTCTTTTCCCATGGGCTCGCTTCAGGCGTTCGAAGTCGGCAGTGAAGATCCACGCGATGATCGACCTGCAAGGCTCCATCCCGGCCTTCGTGGCCGTGACCGAGGGGAAGGTTCACGACGTCAACGCCTTGGACTGGATCGTGTTCGAGTCCGGCGCTTACTACGTCATGGATCGCGGGTATCTCGACTTCGGCCGGCTCAAGTCCATCGATTCGGCCGGGGGATTTTTCGTTACCAGGGCGAAGTCGAACATGAGCTTCTATGTCAAGGAGTCTCGACCTGCCGACAAGGCCGCGGGCCTGCGAGCGGACCAGACCATCCGGCTCAACGGGACCAAGACAAAAGGGCTCTATTCCGATTTTCTGAGGCGAATCAGCTATTTGGATACGGAAACAGGAAAGCTTCTCGTATTCATTACCAACAGCTTCGAGATCGATGCGCTCGTCGTAGCGAAGGTCTACAAGGCTCGCTGGCAAATCGAGCTCTTCTTCAAGTGGATCAAGCAAAACCTTCGCATCAAGTCCTTCTTCGGGACCAGCGAGAACGCGGTGAAGACCCAAATCTGGATTGCTCTTTGCGCCTACCTGATGGTCGCCATTCTCAACAAGACCAATGGCCTCGACCAGAATCTGTCCAGAATCCTGCAAGTCGTCAGCGTCAATATATTTTCGAAAGACCCTATCCATCAGCTGTTTATGAATGATGATACAAGAAACTTAGATGTTGATAATCCTAACCAATTGATGTTCAACAACTTTTAGTTGGACGCTAGTGACTCTCCAAATGAAAAAACTGCACATATCAAGTCGGTGCTCACAACGAGCGCAAGCGCTCGCCTGAGACCTTAGCGTTCTACAAAATAAGATGAACCCAGATTGGCTAAATCGAAAGCTAGTCGAAGCTGAACTCGACGACTCCGAAGCGACGATTATGTCATGGATCGATTTCGAGACTCACCACACCCTTCACGATTCGTATTGGTCCGGTTTCGCGATCGAAGCAGAATCCGGCGGCGATCTGGTTTTCTGCATTGATTGGGATACTCATTGGCAACCCGACCCGATAAAAAGAGAATTCAAAGAAAATAGAGCATACCTTTTCGTGAAGGTACCATCTCCTGAAAAGATTGAGTTTTCAGAGTT
>JAUHWE010000676.1 GCA_030424825.1 Verrucomicrobiia bacterium | reverse complement strand
GAGGCGAAAGGCGTGATCTCTTCTAAGCGCGTAGGTCGTGCGAATGTGTATCGCACTTTGTATAGCGAGAGTGAATGCCGGCGATTTGAAGGGAGCCAATTTCTTTCAAAAGTCTTCCGAGGGCAGGTGGCTCCCATGATGCTCCATTTCATCGAAAATGAGGAGTTGTCGGATTCGGATATCGCTGAGTTGAAGAAGTTGCTGGACGACAGGGGCAGTTCGAATGGCTGATTTGTTTTGGGCCTATTGGGATGCTACCATCCGTTTCGCCTTGCTCGCCTTGGCGTTGCTCCTCATTGCGTCGCTGTTGAAGCGAATGATATCCCCCCGGCTCCTTTGCTGGGCTTGGGCGGTGCTTCTCCTTCGACTCGCGCTACCGTTCTCACTTCCCTTCAGCGGAAGTATATTTAATGCGCATGAGAGCCTGCAGCCTTCGACGTGGACGGAAGCCATTCGGCGAGGTGTAGTAAATGCGGGTATTGGCGAGACGATTCTGCCCGCATTGCGTGATGAGGATGAAGTCGTAATCGCGACGCGAATTCCGATTTCCTGGGAGACCGCATTGATGGCCTTCTGGCTACTGGTAGTTGTGGTTATGGGGGGTCGGCTGCTGAAGAATATAATTCAGCTAAAAAGATTTTTCGGTAAAGCAGAGCGATGTGATTCCGGACCGTTGTATGAACTCTTCAAGGACACAAAATATCGAATTGGGATATACGCTAATGTACCGTTGATGATTTCGGATCATGTGAAGACACCCGGTATTGCAGGTGTGTTTAATCCAAGAATTATTATTCCTCGAAAGTGTGCGGACTGCCTTTCAGACCGAGAGCTGCGTTGCGTGTTTATGCATGAACTCACACACTATCGTCGTGGCGACCTTTTTCTCCACCATGCGCTGCTTCTCTTGTGCTACGTTCACTGGTACAATCCACTAGTTTGGCTCGTGCTCAAACAGTTCAAGGATGAAATGGAGAAAGCCTGTGACTTGGAGGTAGTTGATAGTGTTTGCTCAGGTTCGGCCCAAGCTTATGGATACACACTTTTGCAAGTTTTGCAGTTTTCGAAGGGTGAACAGTATTCGCCAGGAGGAGCGCTCTCGCTCTTAGGGAGTCGCAATTCAGGAGCTTTAAAGGAGCGAATCACGTTGATCGCTAAACGGCGAGAGCGTCGACCGATTCTGACGGGAGTAGGATTGCTCGTTTTCGGTTCCTCGTTTTTGTTTGCCATGACGGGTGAATTGGACCCGCAGAGTGAGTCCGAAAGGCTGGTGAAACTGACCCGACTTTCGGGCCCCTTCATGGAAGATGTAGTCTATGATATCGAGGAGATTGGTTTCGAAGGGGCGGTTGCCCGCGATGTCCTGCTTACGAAAGAGCGAAGGGAATGGGTTCAAATTCTGGAAGGATCAAAGTATGCCGGGAAATTGGTTCGGGTGCGGGCGAAGGTCGAGTTTTTTGGTGAAGGAAGCACCTGCGATCTCTGGGCGAGCCTCGATGACATTGGGGATCGTTCCCTTGAGTTGCACGAATCCAGAATGGTAGGTTCGACGGAACAGCGAGAATCGAGTATTGTTCTCGAAGTTCCTAGAGATGCGGCCAAATTTAAATATGGCTTAACCTTCAGAGGTTCTGGATCCGTTTGGGTGAATTCGCTTGAAATTGATATCTTGGAGGAACAGCCGCAAGCGATCAGCCGGATAGAATCCCTAGATAATGCAATGGATACAACAGTTCTGAGTGTACTAAAATTTTAGTTACAACGCTTGAATGAATCGAATTAGGGCCGCTCGGTCTTCGGCTTCTAGTTCCATGAAGAATTGTCTGCTTTTCGAAGCTTCGCCCTCGTGCCAGAGTATCGCTTCTTCAATGCTCCTTGCCCGACCGTCGTGAAGCAGTCGCGAGTGTCCATTCACTTTTGGAATCAAACCAATTCCCCAAAGCGGCGCGGTCCGCCACTCCCTTCCGGTTGCTTCAAAGTCAGGCCGATTGTCGGCTAAACCCTCACCCATGTCGTGCAGAAGCAAATCGGTGTAGGGAAAAATTGTTTGTGCGGATAGGGCGGGAAGGGAAGAATCCTTTTCTGTCTGGTATTCCGGTGTGTGGCAGCTTGAGCACTTTGCCTGGGAAAAAAGCTCAAAACCGAGCTGGTACTCGGTCTCGTTATTAAATCGGCTTGCCGGAGGCGCTAGGGATTGGAGGTAGAAAACCACGTCTTCCAGGTCTTGGTCGCTAATTTCGGGATTTCCACCGCTGGGTGAGTTCGCTAATTCTGGCTGATGAGGCGTGTGGTTTTCCGAAGGGAAAAGCCTGGAGGTGATGCCGATGTCTCCTTGAAATGCGGCTGCGGCTTGGTCCAGTAGGGAGGCTTTATTCGCTTTCCAGCCATACCTTCCAATGGATTTGCGAGCCTGGGCAGTGTCCCATACCCAATTGGGTCGACCAGAGATGCCATCCTTATCAACATCATCCGGATCGGATCCCCTTAACAGAGTTATCTCGGGAATCGAGTCGAGCAGTCCCAACCCAAATACACTGGGTGCGACTCTCGGCGAAAAATGAAATTCGCTGAGTTCACCGTAACCGAGTTCGTCGAAGAAATAAGTTGGTTTCTGAATTCGGTACTCGGTTCCGTCAGGGTAGTTGCCGACAAGCTCTTCATAGACGACACGAACCGATGCCTCGGGTTTGTATCCCGGAAGCGAGCGAACACTTAGCTGGTCGCCATAGACGGGATGAGGGAGTGGTGCCCCGTTCGATTGTTCACCGGTAGTGCTGACTCTTATGACGAAACCACTGGAAATCTCATTTTTACTGGGAGGGCTTCCCCTTCCATCCTTGAAGTGACATGCGGAGCAAGATCGAGTATTGAACAGCGGGCCCAGTCCATCTCGCCCTTGAACTACGGATGAAGGGCTTACCCAATTTGTATTAAATAAGG
>JAUHWE010000035.1 GCA_030424825.1 Verrucomicrobiia bacterium | reverse complement strand
CAGTAGACTGGCTACGGAACGCTCCAGTTCTTCCGAAGAAGTCTTCAGATTCTCCAATATCGACTCGTCAACCAGCTGGTAAGAGCGGCACAAATCCAAAATGGCGGCATTTCGAGAGTCGAACATGATTTCTATCACCCACTAAACGGTGACAATCCCCTAGGGCAACAGGAAAGAGTGGAGAGAACTGAGGGAGGGGGCTAAAAGTCAAATTCCGGCACGGGAGTCACATTGTACTCTATTTTGCGATACAATTCGCCGTCGGTATAGATTTCCATCTCGTAACGGCCGACTGGGTCGGATTTATCGAAAATAAAGCTTCGATTGAGCTCCCACACGAGCTCCTCTTTTGACCTGAGGGCCTTCCCGCCTTCCATTACCGTGTAGAATTCCTCGATTCCCTCGGGCAGATTCTTCATGGCCTCTGGAAATCGGACGACATAATAGAGAAAAAACTGGGCCCCATCCTTTCGCTTGATTGAAAAGCCATGGGCATAGGCGGGGTCGGCGTGCTTCTCGATTTCCTTGGTCTCCAGATAAACTTCTGAAGTCCCCTGAGAACTGGGAGACATCAGACCAAACTTGAACCGGTAGGCGTCCTTTTTTCCCAAGGCACTCGTCCCCGCTAGCGCCAAAACCAGCGTTATGGCCCCCACACGAGCCAGTAATTTCCCATTTCTCATGATACTTTCCTACAAATTCTTAGCATCGCCCGTCAATCATCGGGTTCAATCGGCCTCTCTGAGAGCCATTTTTGACACTCATTTATTCGCCCAATCTGAAATTCCTGGGCCCAAGAAGTTCCAAGATCGGCGATTTCTTCAACCAATTTCGCGCTCGGCCTCTACCAAATGGCTGATCTGATCGAGCAGATCGCTCAGGGCATCGCTTGGCTGCAATCTTAAGGCGCGTTTCAGCAACGGGAGCGATTCCTCAAACCGCTCCGCCTCAATCAGCAACTGGCTTCTCAGCATCAAGGCAGAAAACTCATAGCCATCTTGGGTCTCTAGGCGTTCCAGCAGGTAGATCGAATCTTCCGGCCGGTCTGAGTCGATGTACAGCTGCGCCAGCTTGTGCAGCGCACCGCTGTTGAAAGGCTCGAGCTCAAGTACAAGACGATACGCAATCTCTGCGATTTCGAGCTTGGAGTCCTCGTAGGCTAGATCTCCTTTGACGAGGTAGTAGACGGCTTTGCTCTTTCGGCTCCAACTATCCTGCGGGTCCGGAATCGCTTCAATCATCTTTCGAGCAATCTCAAATTGGCCTCGACTCGTCAGGTAACTCAACGCGTCGAGCGATTTGGTCTCATTCGACGCCAATCCCAAATTCATGCTTCTAAGGTACGCCCGCTCTGCTTGCTCGAAGATCTCTTCTTGCAAATAAATGCTGCCCAGCAGAAAAAGGGCGTTGGCATCCAGCCGTTCCAAACGGTCCGCAATCTCCAGGCATCGCGCGGCTTTGAGCGGTTCGTCGGTCAGGAGCCAAGTATTTGATTGCAAAAGCCAATATTCGGCATCGTCCGGAAACTCCCTCGAAAGTTGTTCAAATACCCGGCGTGCCTCGTCGTAGCGATCCGTCTCCATGTAAATCTCGGCCAGGCCCTCTGCCCATTCCGAGTTGTCTGGATCGCTAAGTATTGCCATATCGTAGGCGACTTCCGCAGACTTTAAATTACCCAGTCTCAAATGGCAGAATCCAAGAATTCCATAGGTCTCGGCATCATTGGCCCCCAATTTCACGCTTCTCGTCAAAGCGTCCAAAGCGCCCTCGTAGTCATCTTGCCGGAAACGAGCCATTCCTAACCCATTCCAGGCTCTCTGAAAACTCCCGTGCTTTTCAATGGCCGCATTGTATTCGATTTCCGCATTCAAGTACTCGCCCGCAGTATAGTAGATATTCCCCATGGCGTGATTAAAGGCCGCGCTCACGGGGGTTCCTCCAGAGAGTATATCCACCAGCATATTCTTTGCCTGCAATGGATTTTGAGAAATCATAACGCGAATTCGCTGCAGGAGCGCAGCTTCAATATCAGTCGCCAGTGGTTCCCTAGTTGAAACCGCATCGTAGCTCTCATCGAGCTTCCGCTGAAACTGCTCGCTGTTCAAATCAGGTTTCTTGCCTTGCCCAAAAGAAAGCGGTGCGAGCAAGAATAAACCAAACCCCATTGAAACGATTGCCTTCATTACTGTTTCCTTTCCTAACCTCACAGAGAAAATGGGCTATGAGATCCCCGTTGGTACTTGATGGTTTGCTGGACCCAACAATTGACGGGCTTTCCATTTTTCTTGGCCGGCCTGAATCGCCATTTTGCGATCGCCACTTTTGCCGCCTCTGAGTACAAAGGATCATCTGAAGTTGAATTCAACACGGTGATCCTGTCAGAACGCCCCTTATCTGATACAAAATAAAACATGACCACCTCGACCTCATTGCTCCGTAGATTGTAGGGTATATTAGGATCGGGTGAATAGGTTGGATAAGGCTTTGAATCCACTTCCGTATTTTCGTAGATCATAAACTCTGAAAGGTCACCAATCTCCGGTCGACGCGCTTCAAACTTCCTATCTAGTTCCAGCTTCAAAGAAGCCGAAGCCCCCAGATCGTGGCCCAATTTCACATCCAAAGTTTTCAGCTCGATATCCACCGGATCCTCTCTCAAAGCGAAATCAAAAGAAAACGACTTCTCAGAATGTGACGACTTGGGGAGCGGCGCCTGCTTAATGGCTGGAGGCGCAGGAGGAGGCTTGTAGTAGATTTCAACCGCTTCGTCCCGAGATTTTGCCATGAAGCTCGAGCTGATCCGAGTGGAAGCGATCGCGCAAAGGACCAGAACCGTCAGGGCCGCTCCTCCCATAATAGCCTGCCAGGACCTACCGCTTGAGCGGTACTCAATCTCCAGTGTTCTCATATCATCCTCCCGTCACCTGTAATACGCTGTCTGTTGAAAAGTGGATTCGCTTCGCTCCCGCCGCCTTGGCCTCCCCATATACTTTGGAAAAAAAACCATGGCTAGCGCTTTGATCCGCTTGAATGATCACAGAAACATCCTCTGAGATAATAATCCGATGCACGGTCGCTCTTACACCTGAAAGCCCGATTTCCTGACCTCCGTAGTACACTCTCTCATCTGCAGAAATTCCAATCAGTATGCTGTCTTCCTCCAGTGGGACAGACCCGGCGGCCTCGGGCTTATCCACCTCGATCCCAGTCTCCTGAACGAAGACTGTCGTAAGGATGAAAAAGATAAGCAGAATGAAAATACAATCGATCATGGGTGACAGATTAATATCCACACTCTCCTCAGCCTCTTCTCTCAGTATTTCCTTAAGCATAAGGTCCGTCCTCCAATTGCCTTCCAAAGGCCTCGATTTTAATTTGCAGCAATTCCAGTTCCCGTTTTTTGGATACGCGTCGCACCAAGTAGATCAGGAACAGCGCTGGAATCGCAATAACCAGCCCTGTCTGAGTCGTAATCAAAGCGCGATGAACCCCTTCCGCAACAAGGCGCATGGTTTCAAACCCTGCTTGCAGCGACAGCCCCCTAAAGGTATCGAGCATCCCAACTACTGTGCCAAGCAAGCCCAGCAACGGCGCCGCGATTAGTAGAGCGTGGGTATACTTCAATCGGCTCTGGATGAAATGCCGAAATTGCATAAGAGAGTTTTCATACTTCACAAAAGCCGCTTCGATTTCCTCGACCGGAGTCTCCATCGCCCCTCGCTTGCGCCGGTCAGAGCCCCCTCCCTCTATCGCTTCTAGATCAACGCGTTTTATAAACAGAAGCAGCCCAATAATATTCGAATACAGGGCCAGCGACAGCAATGCCAATAGGAACATGATGGGTCCGCCACTCACGATTGTAGACCAGAACAGCTGCAACGAAAACCCCTCCATCTAACTCGCGGGTTGACTCTCCTTGCTGGAAGCGATCTTGGCGAACTCGAACGCAATTTGTTCCATGACGCTCACTCGGCTCCGAACCATTCGAGTGAATAAGCCGTGCAGTACCAGAGTGGGGATCGCCACTACCAATCCCAGCTCCGTGGTCACGAGAGCTTCCGAAATGCCTGACGACAATGCTTGCGGATCACCCGTACCAAAAACGGTGATAAGCGCGAACGTCTTTATCATTCCCACAACGGTTCCGAGTAGTCCCAGTAATGGGGAGGCGGCGGCCGTGATCGCGAGAAACGGCAGAAACCGCTCCATCTCTGGCCGACGCTTAAGAATGATGCTCAGCATCATCTCTTCCAGCAGAACCGTATTCGCATTAATATTGCGAACCCCCATTTCCAACATTTCTCGAATAACGCCTTGAGCACCGGAAACCGCCATTGCGTCATCCACGCTTTCGTCGCGGGCTTTAGCCGCTATTACCTCAAGGTTTCCAGGAAAGCTCGACGAAAACCGGCTCAAGTCCGTCAATTTGACGACACTCAATAGCGCCGCAACGACCCCTAGAGCTATTATAAAGTAGCCGACTATTCCACCTTGTTTCACTTGCTCCATCAGCGTCAGGCTCGATGCATCGAGCGCTAGGGCATCACCCAATGAAGAGTCAAACGGCACGGCCCCCTCCTTGCCCGAAACGAAATTCGCCAATCCAGACAATTGGTCCGCGCTTAACTCCGCCAACCCAGGCTCGATCGTGCCCGAATGGAACCTTAGAAAACCACCTGTGGAAGCGTCATCAGAAACGAAATACGCTGAAGGCCCTAAAACGGCTACTTTACCCGATCGAACCATTCCCTCGGAATCGATCGCCTTGCCATTAAAGGCGTATCCACCAAAGGATTCATCCTGTCGTTCGATTCCCAAGCCTAAAACCTCTCCATATTGCTCGAATCGCCCCGCGGTATCGCCAGGCTTGTCAGAAAGGGAAATTCTAATTTTGCTTAAAGCTGGCTTGAACTGCTGATCTTCGGCTAGATGAATTCGACTTTCGAATTTCGACAAATACTCCTCGAGCATTCGTTCGATATACTGGGTTTGAGACTCTAGCTCCAACAGCTCAGTGTTCATTTTCTCCACTGCCGCCTTTCCTTCGTCCACAATTCGCTGATAGCGTTTAAGCTCGCTGCGAAGCGCAATATTGCCCCTTTCCAGCTCTCCGACTTCTTTGACCAGCGGGGTTTTCTCATCCGCAATTTTTTCGACTGCCTCGTTGTAGGCCGTCAAACTATCGCCGACCAGCCGATCCATTTCCTCAGCCATTCGAACCACCTTTCCGCTCGGCTGAGCGGTCGCCAACCCCATAGAAAACAAGACCGATAGGCAGCCTGCCAGAAAAGTTGAGATTCTTGATTTTCGAACACTCATCGTAGCCTGGATCTAATTCAAGGTTGCGCGAAGCGGCACGAGGCTGGGTCTTCGGTCGTTTTCGTAAATATCAAGCATTGCCTGAATCGAAGCCGCCTCGCTAGAAGCGTCTTCCCAGGCCCACCCATCACCGTTTGGAATCAACCTCCAAGCGAGCTCCCCTTTTGCATCTACGGCATAGCCGACCGACAATCCCCAATACAAAACTCGGGTGTCAATTTCCAAGCCATTGGGATCCTTTCGAATCTGGTGGGTAAGGGTGAGCGAATTGTTGAATTGGTCGATCATCGTCAAAATCGAAATAAGACTTTGCATACGACCCGCTACAGTGGAGGCCTCCTCCTCGTTCGGCTTCAGTTTGAGCGCCAATGCCTCAATCTCACTACGAAGTGGCTCAGGCAGCCGCACAATGATTGAATCCACCTTCTCTTGATGCGCCTCCAAGACGTTTGAAATGACTTCAAGAGCCTTTTTCTGCGCATCGATTCGACCCTTTAGTGAGGCTTCATTATTAATGTATTGCTCGCTAGCGAGTCTATTGGACTCCAGGGTCTTTTCGACAATCCCTTTTTCAGTATACTGTTCAACAGAAGCTCTTTTTCCGACTTCCATTCCGAATTCTCCTTGGCGAGTGATCGCTGAAGCTCGATCCAGCGATCGGTGTCATCTTCGACCCTGTCAAGCAGCTCTCCATTGGTTTCAGCTATCAAAGAAAAACTGAGGACACTAAAGAACCATCCGCACAGGGTAACGCGAATGCAGCGCTGCACTATTAAGAAAATAGACATCAATGGTTATTTGAGGGGGGTTAAAGAAGTTATCCTGTCAAAATCAGACCGAAGTCGAATTAATCAAAGATAATGAACCTATAGGGTTTCAACGCAGGGATAACAATCACAATCCGCGAGGCATTCGCGTTATTTTATTTGCCGGATTACGAGCGGGACCAAGCGAGAATCCTCAACCCGCACAGCGGGTTACGCTTTCAGAAAGAAGACACTCAAAGCGACTCCGGCAGCGAAGCAGGGCCAGAACTTCCACAAGAAAGCGCGTTTGCGGGTCTTATGCCTCACTAGCAACATGGCGCAGATCGCACCGACCTCTCCGCCAAAAAGCGTCACGGCCAGCAAGGTCGATTCTGGAATCCGCCGCTTTTTCCACTTCGACATCCCTTTGTCCCAGGAAAAGAGGCCAAAGGCGATCGCATTTGCACAGGCGATCACGATTAATCTGCTATCAATATCCACTGGGCCGAGAGTTGAGAACATTTCGGTCTTCAAATCAATCCTTACCCCGCTCCAACCCCGCTCTCCATCACCTTCGCGCCCATCTCCAAAAGCCAATTCCGCTTGAAGGAGTCCTATTTTTTCCAAAAAGACTTGTGAAAAAAATCCGAAACCCTTTTCTAACGGCTTTCCATGACCTTTGCTCGCCGACGATCGGCGACCAGCCAATTTCACCTCTTTATTTTCTCCCATACATGTATCGTCTCTGCATTTTCCTCCTCCTCTTCGGGATCTGGATTATATTCTCGGGACAGTTCGACTGGTTTCATCTCGCCCTCGGCATCCTTTCCACCGCTTTCATCACCGCAATCTCCTCTAGCTTCTTTTTCGAGGATCGCTCTCAGGGCGTCGGCGACCGCATCCAGCAGATTATTCGCCTTCCCCTGTACCTGCTTTGGATGCTCTACCAGATATGGCTATCGAACATCCACATTCTCAAACTGGCGCTCAGTCCGAACGAGCTTCCGGAAGTCAAACCGTCTCTGGTTCGGGTAAAGACGAACCTGAAAACCGATTTCGGCAAGTGGATGCTGGCGAACTCGATCACCCTGACTCCCGGCACCATCACAATCGATATCGATGGGGACGAACTGCTCATCCACTCCATCAGCCAAACAACAACTGAAGGAGTCGAGAGTGACGACATGGAAAAGAAAATCGCCGCCATTTTTGAAAGGGGGAACCGCTAGAACATGGAGAACTTCTTCGTTTTAACTGGTATCGCGATTTTCGCGCTCATGTTTCCGATCGTTTGGCGAATCATTGTCGGTCCGACCGCAATCGACCGCATCGTAGCGGTCAATGTGATCGGCACCAAAACGACTGTGCTGCTGGTCATCATTGGCATGATCTACGGACGGGTAGAGATGTTCGTGGATTTCGCTCTGACCTATGCCCTGCTTAACTTTATCGGATCCCTGGCGGCCGCTCGCTATCTGGATCGCGTGAATCCCGCCAAACATTTCTCGAAATCCGAATCCGGGGAGCAAGAACTATGATAACTAGCATCATTTGCATCGTTCTCGTTTGCGTAGGGACCCTCTTTTTCGTGGGAGGGGCGGTTGGGGTCATTCGTTTTCCCGATTTCTATACTCGTATGCATGCAGCCGGAAAAGGAGATACCATGTCGGTTTTTCTTATCCTTATCGGGCTAGCGGTGTACCAGTTGTCGGATTTCAATTTGGCCAATCTTCTAGTCGCTGGGAAAATTTTATTCATCACGGTATTCATAATGTGGGCCAGCCCCACCAGTACTCATGCTTTAATCAAAGCCGGATTCGAGGAAGGACAGAAACTATGGACACGAAAAGACGAGAAAGGGGATTCTGAAAAGTGATTTGGGCATTCGACTTGATAACCCTGATATTTCTCGTGATTACCGCGATTATTTCACTGCAAATGAAGGACCTTCTTAGCGCCGCCATGATATTCGGGGTCTACAGCTTTCTCATGTGTCTTCTTTGGGCAGGCATGGCCGCTGTCGATGTCGCCTTTACGGAGGCCGCTGTCGGTGCGGGGGTCAGCGCCGTATTCCTAATCGCCACGGTACTGCGCACAACACGGAGGTCTTCAGATTGAAATCACTCGCCTTAATCGCAGTCATACTCACGGGCTGGCTATTGCTGTCTGCCGTTCATGATTTTCCAGATTGGGGGGATTCGGAATCTCCGGCGAATGACTACCGCCTTTCCCAACACTACGTAACGCAGACCTTTCCCGAAAGCAGCGTTCCCAATATGGTGACCGCGGTCCTTGCTGACTATCGTGGATACGACACGATGTTTGAAACCGTCGTGATCTTCGTCGCGGGCATCGCGATCATAAGCATCCTCCGTCAAAGGCCCTCGGATCACCACAAGAACAAGGGTAAGGAAACCCCCACCTACAAGAAAAAGCCCGATTTGATCATCGACACGACCTGTCGGCTGATGATCCCCATAATTCAGTTGTTCGCCCTCTACGTCATCGCGCACGGGCACCATAGCCCCGGAGGCGGTTTCCAGGGGGGAGTGATTTTTGGAGCGAGCTTCATTCTGCTCGCCCTATCGCGAGATTTGCAAGCAGCCCAGAAATGGGTCCCCGAAAAACGAATACTCAATCTTGCCGGCATCGGCATCTTGATTTATTCAGGATTCGGCTTCGTCTGCATGCTACTGGGGAGCAATTTCCTCGACTACTCCATACTCCATAAAATCATGCCGGCAACCCCTATTGAGGCGCGGTCGCATAGCATGCTCGGGGTAGAAATCGGAGTAGCCTTTACGGTCACCGCAATCATGTTCTCTATCTATTCCAATTTAGCCTCCAACGGCGATATGAAGGAGACCCTCTAGACAGATGGAACTATTCGAAGCTTTAAGCGCCAAATTCAATTACTGGATTTACGTTATCATCATGATGATCGGGCTCTATGCCATGATCTCTAAGAACAATCTGGTCAAAAAGCTGATCGGCATGTCTATTTTCCAGACCGCTATCATTCTTTTCTATGTGTCCATTGGTGTAAAAGAGGGTGCCACGATCCCTATTCTCTACCACGATCAAGTGCACCCATCCCATGGCGACAATCACCATGGAGCGGATACCGGACACGGCGAAGCGCATCATCCTAGCCACGAAGAGATTGTAGCCAATCTCCACATCAATCCAGACGACTTCGCCAATCCCCTTCCTCACGTTCTCATGCTGACCGCGATCGTGGTCGGCGTTGCCACTCTCGGTGTTGGGCTAGCCCTAACGCAGAAGATATACCGAGATTTTGGTTCAATCGAAGAGAATGAAATTCTCGAGTCAATCAAGTCAGGAAAATGATTGAACAGTCTCCGGCATTAATCCTTCTCGCCCCCTTTCTACTAGCGATCATTCTAGCGCTTCTGGGCATCAAACGCGAATGGCTCTGCTTCCCGCTTGTAATCGCGGGCCTATCGATTTCGGTCGCTGCCAGCGCCGTTACCTTGATGCGGGTAGTTGATGAAGGAACGATTCAGTACCTATTCGGCGGATGGAACCCTCCGTTCGGCATTAATCTCCGCATCGACGGACTCAACAGCCTCGTCGCTCTCGCGGTTTCAACCGTCGCCCTACTGACGGCGATTTACTCGAAAAAGGCCGTACCCGCTGAGACTTCGGACAAAGTATCCCAGTACTACACGCTCTACCTGCTCTCCGTAACGGGTCTGCTCGGTATCGTCCTCACGGGCGACGCCTTCAATCTCTACGTCCTCATTGAGATCTCCGCCCTGACAAGCTACGCCCTTATCGGCCTGGGTTCGAAGCGGGCAACTCTGGCGGCCTACAAGTACCTGATCATGGGAACAATCGGGGCTTCCTTCTATTTGCTGGGTGTGGGCTATCTATACATCAAGACAGGTTCGTTGAACATGTACGATATCCAGGAGCAGATCGTCGCCAACGACTTGCTGGGATCGCCTGCCATCCTAGTTGCTTTTATTCTGATCATGGTCGGCGTCTGGATCAAAATGGCGTTTTTCCCGCTGCACGCGTGGCTGCCAAACTCCTACGCATTCGGCCCCTCGACAACTAGCGCGGTTCTGGGTCCTCTGGTAACGAAAGTCATGATCTATGTCATGATTCGAATGATCCTGACTGTATTTAGCCCTGAATACGCGTTCATCGAATTGGATTGGAGCAACATCGTTGTCTGGATGTCGGTCATTGCGATTTTGGCGGCTTCGATTTCCGCCCTCGCCCAAACGAACCTCCAGAAAATGCTGGCTTTCCTCATTATCGCCGAGGTCGGCTACATGGTTGGCGGGGTTTGGCTCGCAGACGAAATGGGAATGATTGGTTCGATCTACCATATCATTGCCGACGCATTCATGACGCTGTGCGTATTTCTTTTCGCAGGCATCATTTTCGCCAAGACTGGAAAGCGCGACCTCTCCGCCATGGAAGGGCTCTTCAAGAAAATGCCACTAACGATGGTCGGCTTTCTCGTGGGCGCCTTTTCCCTAATCGGAATACCTCCGACGGCCGGATTCTTCAGCAAGTGGTACCTGATTCAAGGCGGCATCAGTTCGGGTCACTACGAATACGTGGCCGCTCTTTTGATTTCGTCGTTAATCAACGCAGTCCTCTTTTTCCGCATTATTGAAATCGCCTACTTCGGGTCGAAACCGGCCGAAGGCCATGGCCACCATCATGAGGAGGACCACACGGACGGACCGACCGAGGCCTCCTTCTCCATGCTCTTCCCGCTTCTCATCACCGCTGCTCTCTTGCTCGGTATCGGCCTCTACAATCAAGAAGTTGTCGCGATCATAACCGACTTCGTTTCCCAATTTAATTTTGGAGCCATAATTCTCTAGCATGCCTTCCTCCATCACTAGCTTCACACCCGTATTAGCCAGTCTGGTTTCGCTCTTGGCGGTGCTCCCCATTGTACTCCTGGGTAAAAAGCCAAACCTGCGCGAAGGCGCCACCTTTGTAGTCGCATTCATCAAGTTCGGACTCGTCGTGTCCATGCTCCCAACCATTCTGGCTGGATCGACGATTGAATACACGGTTTGGGAAATCGTCCCCGACCTGTCCATAGCCTTTCGCGTGGATGGTCTCGGCATGCTCTTCGGGCTGGTTGCGTCCTCGCTCTGGATCGTCACCTCTCTCTACTCGATTGGATACATGCGGGGTCTCAAGGAGCATTCCCAGACGCGTTTCTTCTCGTTTTTTGCTATCTCTCTTTCGGCTACAATCGGAGTCGCGTTTGCAGCCAATCTTTTCACTCTCTACTTGTTCTACGAAATGCTTTCGCTGGCGACGTATCCGCTCGTCACGCACCATCAAGACAAGGAAGCCCGCACCGGAGGCAGAACGTATCTAACCTATCTGCTCTCCACATCGATCGGATTCGTTCTTCCGGCACTGATCTTTGTCTATGTGAAGTCGGGCAGCAGCATGGAGTTTTCGAGCGGCGGCTTCCTTTCAGGCCACATCACCGCAACGGAGGCGCTCGTCCTTCTTCTTCTCTTTACTTTCGGTTTTGCTAAATCGGGACTCATGCCCTTCCATTCATGGCTTCCCGGCGCCATGGTCGCTCCCACCCCTGTCAGTGCGCTCCTCCACGCGGTCGCCGTCGTAAAAGTGGGAGTTTTCTGTATCCTTCGCATCTTTACAGGCGTCTTCGGAATCGACTTTCTAAACGAGCTGGATCTCGGCGAGATCGTTACTTGGATCGCCGCATTCACTATCCTCGCCTCTTCGCTCATCGCCTTGACTCAGGACAACCTCAAGCGCCGCCTCGCCTTTTCCACGGTGGGCCAACTCTCCTACATCATTCTCGGAGTCGCACTTCTCAATTCACAAGGCCTAACCGGAAGCATGATGCATATTGGGATGCATGCCTTCGGCAAGATTACGCTTTTCTTCTGTGCCGGAGCGATTTTCCAAGCGACAGGCAAAAAGTACATCAGCGAGATGGTTGGCATCGGAAAACGCATGCCCATCACCATGATCGCTTTTTTCATCGGTTCTATGAGTGTGATCGGCCTGCCCTTCGCCGGCGGATTCTGGAGCAAGTTCTATCTACTCTGGGGAACGGTCTCCGACGGCCAGCACGCAATGCTGATTGTCTTGCTCATCAGCTCATTTCTCAATGCCGCCTACTTCTTTCCCATCACCTTTAAAGCGTTTTTCTGCAAACCCGAGGAATCCCTCTTCGAGAACAAAGTCGATGAGGCCCATCCTTGCTCGGTCATCGCGCTATCCGTCACAGCTCTCGTAACCGTCGCTCTCTTCATCTACCCGGAACCCTTTTTCTCCTTAGCGCAGGCAGCCGCCGCGCTCTACACCAACCCATAATAGGTCGAAACGTCATGGAAGAAAAACCCTTGCAAGAACTAAAGCACGAAGCGTGGCCCGGATATCGGACCGCATTCTACATCACTTTCGCGGTTCTCACAATTTACTTGGCGATCATCATTCTCGCGGCGCCCGACGGTGGGGCGACAGGAGGACACCACTAATTTCTTCAATTCGACAAAGGATATTAAATGGCGAACAAGCATCCCGAAAAACTGCCCACAAACGTTAAGCGCATTGTCTACGGACTTTTCGCCGTCTGCGTCGCGGTCGTCCTAGTCGACTTTCTATTCTACCTGGATCAGTTCGACAAGCATGCTCTCTACGAATGGGAGAACTGGCCCGGCTTCTACGCCGTTTACGGGTTCGTTGCCTGTGTGCTGCTCGTATTGATTTCCAAATACATACTTCGACCATTGGTAAAACGAGACGAAGATTACTATGAGTAATTTGCCTCCTCAATTCATATTGCTTTTCGGCGCGCTTCTCATTCCCTTTCTCAAAGGGAAGCTAAAAGCGGGATACATGCTATCTTTGCCACTTGTGGCGTTCTACAGCTACCTGCAAATGGACCTCGGTGTCTATTGGACCATGCAGATCCTCGATTTCGAGCTAGTCTTTGGTAGAGCCGACAAACTGAGCCTGATCTTCGTCAATATATTCATTGTCGTCACCTTCATCGCCACAATCTACAACCTAAAATGCAACAACAACCTCGAGTACTTCGCCGGATTTCTCTACGCGGGCTGCGCGACGGGGATGGTTCTAGCGGGCGATCTCATCACGATGTTCATTTTCTGGGAAATGCTCACTACGGGAGCCTTTCTTCTCATACTTTCCCGAAGAACAAAGGAGTCGATGGGCGCCGCTATTCGCTACGCTCTCGTTCATGTCGTGGGCGGACTGATCCTATTCGCCGGTATCGTACTCCACATCAAGACGACAGGATCGACCGACTTCACGCACATTGGCCTGAGCGATCTGTCATCTTATCTCATTTTCATCGGTTTCGGACTCAACTGCTCATGGCCAATTCTACACGCTTGGTTGCCTGACGCCTATCCCGAAGCCTCCATCGGCGGAGTCGTATTCATGGCGACCTTCACCACAAAAGGCGCCGTCTACGCGCTCATGCGCGGCTACGGGGGCGAGCCTTCTCTTCTCTGGATTGGCATGGCAATGGCTACCTTTCCCATTTTCTATGCCGTTCTTGAAAACGACCTTCGAAAGGTCCTCGCCTACAGTCTCATCAACCAAGTGGGCTTCATGGTCGTCGGCATCGGCGTCGGTACCGATATGTCGATGAATGGAGCGGCCGCTCACGTGTATTGCCATATCCTATACAAAGCTCTGCTCTTCATGTCCATGGGAGCCGTGCTCCACCAAACGGGAAAAGTCAAAGCCACCGAATTAGGTGGGCTCTTCCGGTCGATGCCCTTCACAGGCGTTTGCTGTATTATTGGCGCAGCCTCAATATCGGCCTTCCCACTATTCAGTGGATTCGTCAGCAAGTCGATGGTCATGACCGCTGCAGCCGAAGGGCACTACACCCTTATTTGGCTCGCTCTCCTATTCGCATCAGCCGGTGTATTCCACCATGCGGGCATCAAAATTCCTTTTTTCGCTTTCTTTTCCCACGATTCAGGTATCCGCGTGAAAGAAGCGCCGGTCAACATGCGCATCGCAATGGGTATCGCCGCTTTCCTCTGTATTTTAATCGGCATCTTTCCGAATCAGACGATCTACCCACTTCTGCCATTTGGCGAAGTGACTTACATTCCCTACACGTTTGCTCACGTGAATGGGCAATTCATGCTGCTAATTTTCTCTGCTCTGGCGTTTACCCTCATGATCATGTCAGGCATTTACCCCGCAGAGATCCGATCCATCAATTTAGATGCTGACTGGTGGTATCGAAAGAGCTTCCGGCTCGGGTATGTTTTCTTCGACAAAACCCTGAACGGAATCAACGCTGCAGCTGACAAGTACATCCTCAAGGGAGGTGTGGCAAATATTTCTCGCCTAGCGAGAGAAGGCCCAGCACAGCTTCTGATATTACTGCTTACACCAATATGGGAAATATCTGGAACCTCGCCAGAACACCGTGAAAAGCTTCGCGAGAGCCTGAGAGAGAACGTCCAGAAAGGCGTCTTCCCAATTGGAATCACTGCTTTCCTGTCAGTCCTTCTAATAGGAATACTCTTCTTTTTCTAAAAGAAGATCCAATACTGGATTTCTCAACTGTTGGGCACGCTTATCTAAGTTGCTGATCTAGGCCGAAAGGGCTGACCTGCTGATTGAGAGAAGTATTGCTTCATCCAACGGAACCAGTCGGGGCGCCAG
>JAUHWE010000034.1 GCA_030424825.1 Verrucomicrobiia bacterium | reverse complement strand
ACATTTCTCCCACTCCGGGAGGCTGGCTGGTAACGGATCCGCGTCGGATCTTACTCATAGCGACCACAAGTGGAATCAAGCTGAGAGTGATCCACCATTGAAGTCCGCGTATTGCCAATGCGGCGAAGTCCGGCGTTTCCAATGGTTTGCCAGCGGGTGTCTCTTCCGCATTCAACTCTATCATTGCCCATTGAAAACCAATCAGAACAACACCAAACATCAGGATTGGGAGGAACACTTTCAGAAGAAATGTTTTGAAATCAATTTTACGCTCTGGACTTCCCAAAGGATGCGCGACCATCCCCGCTCCACTCTTTAGTTTAAATCCCGGACGACTTGCCAGCATGGGAATGAACCACACAGCGACAATCATGGAAGCGATGAGTGAAGTCACCACGGTTAGTCCCAGATCACTGAAAACCTGCCCGGCCATACCTTCAACAAATACCATTGGAAAGAAGACGCAGATCGAAGTCAGCGTGGAAGCGATCACAGCGCCCCGCACCTCACGAGTTCCACGAATTGCCGCCATGCGGATGGAATCCCCTTCCTCTCTGCAACGGTAGATCGATTCCAGTACAACAATGCGGTACAGGACCTTTTCAAACTTAACGTGGAAGTGTTTACGCTTCCCGAGCGCATGCTGCGAGAATACGGCGACTATTTCAAGCCACAGACGGGTGTCATGCCATTAACCCTGAAAGCGGGCAGTCGCCCCCTCGGCAAATCCCAGATGATTGAGCCACGCCTGGCTGGCGTAGCCCCATTTCCTCAAGACCTACGGGCTGAACATGGATACGACAACCAAGCAGACCACTTATCGCTTTCTCCCCTACTCATGGAATCGTTCCTGAAGCTCAGTCGCTCGATTGTCGAAAGCAGCGACTTCAACGAAAAAACTTGTGGCGTGTGGCCTTCCCTTTTCGTCCCTCCCGCAACGCCTGAAAGTCTCCCGTCTGTCATTGTAATACGCCTACGTTCTTTTCTCACAAAAGCATTTCGCGAACCTGTGGACGAGCCCACATTGAGTCGCTATGCCACAAGCGCTCTTCAGCGTATCCAATCAGGAGAGTCCTACACGGATGCGATGAAAATGATGGCTTCGGCAGCAATCGCATCGCCTCGCTTTCTTTACCTGCGGGACCAGCCCGTCACCGAGGACAAGGCTGACAATGCCGCCGATCTCGCTCTGGCATCGCGGCTTTCCTTTTTTCTCTGGGGCAGCATACCCGATTCCGTTCTTCTAGAAAAAGCGGTCAATGGAGAGTTGAGCGTTTCCCAAACGCTGGAAGCCGAAGTCGAGCGAATGCTCCGGGATGAGCGGATGAAGCGGTTTTGCGACAGTTTTCCCGGACAGTGGCTACAACTTGACCGGATTATCACATCCACACCGGATACCAAATCGTGGCCGGAATTCTATCACTCAAAATACCGAGGGAGCATGCACATGATGCTCGAGCCACTGCTCCTTTTTGAAACCATTCTCGTAGAGAATCGATCCATCCTAGAGTTCATCGACTCCAACTACAGCTATCAAAGCGATTATCTACAGTCTTGGTACCAAGAAAGCGCGCAACCCAGTAGGATGCCAGTCGCACAGGTTCCCTTCAAACGGGTATTACTTGAAGATAGGCGACTCGGTGGAGTCATCACAAATGCTGCGGTTATGACGATGACCTCCAGCGCCAACCGAACCAAACCGATCACTCGAGGGGCTTGGATCGCATCGGTTATTTTCAACCACCCACCAGAGCCGCCCCCAGCCGATGTGCCGCCTCTACCCGAGAAGAGCGACGAAGTGGACATCGAATCCCTAACGTTGCGAGAGAGATTGGATGCCCACAGAGAAAATCTAGATTGCGCAGGCTGCCACAATCGAATCGACCCCTTGGGCTTCGCTCTGGAAAACTACGGCCCCACTGGTTTGTGGAGGAAGCATTATGAAAATGGCCGCATCGTCGATACCGCTGGAAAGCTTTTCCGTAAACACGCCTTCAACGACATTATCGAGTTCAAAGATGCGATCCTCGCCGAGAAAGAACGCTTCACCCGAGCTTTCGCGGGGCACGTGCTTTCCTTCGCGCTCGGCCGAGAATTGGATATCACCGACTCACCTGCTCTCGACCGAATCACCAATGCAACGATTGAGGACCATTTCCGAATCCACACCCTAATCAAGGAAATCGTCCTCAGCGAACCCTTCAGTCAGACTACCCAGCTACCGGAGCCAGTTGCCGCTCAACTCGGGCAATGAAGAAGTCGGCTCTGAATGTTGATTGCGCTGATTATCTCAGTCATGATATTCTTAATTTCCCCCAATTAAAATGATACCCATCAACAGACGCGATTTCCTCAGAGGCGCGGGTGGCGCGCTTCTTTCGCTGCCATGGTTCGAAAGTCTCGGGAAGCTCGCTCCTGCGAAGTTGCCAAAGTCGCGCCTGGCCTATTTCTACGTACCGATTGGGGTGGTCCGACGATCGTTTTTTCCCGGTGAGGCCAAGGCAATGGTTCCCAAGGGGAATCAGGGTGACAAGATGGCTTCGCTTTTTGTCCCATCGATAAAGCCGGGTATCCACAATCTGGACCTGACGCCGACCATGAAACCGTTGGAACCGGTCAAGGATAAGATTACCCTGCTCACGGGTCTCGATCGACCCTTTCAACACGGTACCGACGTTCACGCCCAATGCGCTTCCTGCTTTCTGAGCAGTGCCGCACCGTATTCAGTGGAGACCTCCGCCTATCCTCTCGATCGTACACTCGACCATATTATTGCGGACAATATCGCGAGCGAAACGCCTTTCCGAACTTTAGAGTTCAGCTGCAACAGCCATAAGGACAACAAGGAATCGATCTTTTTCGACAATATGTCTTGGTACGGCACGGGCCACGTGGCGCCATCGATCCGCGACCCCCGCAAGATGTACAATCGACTCTTCGGAGCCCAGGAAATCCAGAATTTCCGCAACATCACGGATCTCGTTCTCGAGGACGCTCATACCTTGAACCGTAATCTTGGATACAATGATCAGCAAAAGTTCGCTGAGTATTTTGATTCCATCCGGACGATCGAAGAACAGATCGACAAGCTCGACCGCATGAAAGGCGAACTCGACAAAACCCCCATGCCTCAGCCCACCGGCGCCTACTTACCAAGAGGCGAGTACATTCGACTCATGGGTGACCTCATGGTGGTGGCCCTGCAAACCGGATTAACCCGAGTCGCCACCTTCATGGTGGGGCCCGAGCGCTGGGATACGCCGTTCACTTACGACAGTTTGTTCGACAAACCCATGAGCCACCACTACATGTCCCACAACCAAACTGAGCACGTAGAGGATCTAGAGCGATTGGATCGATTCCACATGGAGCAGTATTTCTATTTGGTCCAGAAAATGGATCGCATTGTCGAATCCGATGGAACGACACTCCTCGACAATACCCTCTTCACCTACGGCTCAGGCCTCGGCGACGGCTCGACCCACCAGTATCACGACCTTCCAATTATCGTCGCAGGTTCCGGGAGAGGCACTTTTAGAACAGGTCATCACTACCACAGTCCGGAAGCCACCCCGCTTGCCAATCTTTGGCTCACTCAAGCTCGAGCGATGGGACTAAAGATGGACCGGTTTGCAGACAGTTCCGGGACACTCTCGTAATTGCAAATCTAGTCCCCATCTAAGGACCAAATTCGCAAATCATCTACGTCTGCCGTTCCACTCACTGCGAACGCCATGTTTTGCTTAACCGAGTGGTCGATCCCCTCGGACTTCAGGCTCCCCGCGTAAATTCCATCAATCCAAGCGGATAGAACATCATCTCGTATCAGGATTGTCATTTCATACCATCGACCCAAATCCAAGTCGACATCGTGGTAGGCAAACTTGTCTTTCGTCAGCGCGTTGATAACTTCCTTAGACGCACCAGCCAGTCTTTTTTCCCGGATCTTCAGGTCGAATATTCCGGTCTTCCCATCACGGAAATCCACTTGTTTCGGTTTCACACCTACGTGGCAAATGTGACCCGCATGGGACACCTTGCAGTTCGGATCATTGAAATTAAATCCGATACCTTTGTTGTCGTGTATCCGAAATCTTACTTGAACGACACCGTCATCAAACGGGGCGTCGTGCCGAACGGAGACTCCATGATTCGCATGAGGCGCCATAGTGATTCTCAAATAGCCATCCTGCAAATCTGCTTGTTTCGTTCCCGCAGCTCGTTTTTCGCTATTCGTTACCCAGCCACGATCCAGTTGCTCTTTTGAGTCGTCTCTCTCAGATCGATCAAAATCATCCTCGAAAACGAGTTTCCCTTCGGCCAAAATCAAGCGATTCACCTCCTCTACCGACGCGGTTGCACCGACGCCAATTACAAGGACCAACGTGAAACGAATCCAAAGTTTTGCGTGCATTCGGCCATTTCTGAGTGAGACCTGTAAAACCGCAAGCGTTTGAATCATTGCGGACTTACACCAGGATCCCCTATGGAATCTGCTCGCACTTAGGCAGTAGACCGCTTAATCTATCTAGTCCTATACCCGATGGAGTCTTAGAGGAATCACCGTTTTTGGCAAATAACCGCCTAAAACACTCTCAGTAATCAGGTTAGGAATTGCCGAATGCCTTCAAAAACCCATTATCCCTTCCTTATGCGTACCCCGCTAATTGTTACCCTCCTGGCACTCGTGGCTTCTCAGGCTTTCTCGGTGGAGAGAAAACCGAACATCGTCCTGCTCTTAGCAGACGACTTAGGTTGGACCGGCCTGCGATCCTTTGGCAGTGATTTTTACGAAACTCCCAATCTCGATCGCCTCGCATCTAAGGGAGTATCGTTCACCGACGCCTACGCGGCGTGCACCGTTTGCTCACCCACAAGAGCGAGCATCATGACCGGGATGTATCCGGCCAAGCTTAGACTGACGGATTTCATCCCAGGCCAAAATCGACCTTATGCAGAAATGAGGGTTCCCGAATGGACCAAGGGCCTAGATGAGCGTCACGTCACGGTCGCTGAGGCATTGAAAGGAGGTGGCTACAAAACCATCCATATCGGAAAATGGCACCTGGACTTTCCCGAGCAAGAGGGTCAAGGCCCCACTGCACACGGTTTTGACGTATCCCACGACAAGCCACAGGGAACTCGAGGCTACTTCATCAACGAGTCCACGGTGAAATCAATGGGACTTAAATCAAACTACTCCACCGATTATCTGACCGACAAAGCGATCGAGGAAATCAGAAAAGCCAAAAGCGATCCATTCTTTCTCTATTTCGCCTACAACGTCCCTCACACTCCCATTCAGGGCAAAGAGGAACTTGTAAAGTATTTTAGTGAAAAAATGGATACCTATGCGGTCCATAAAAACCCAACCTACGCCGCCATGGTAAAGAGCCTCGATATAAGTGTGGGTCGCGTCATCGCTTCGCTTGAAGAAGAGGGCATTCTGGATAATACGTTAATTGTATTTACTTCCGACAATGGCGGGCTCACCCAACGCTACGGGAAACACGACAATTTCACTGAAAACCTTCCACTGAGAAGAGGAAAGGGGTCAGCCTACGAAGGGGGAGTTCGAGTTCCGGCCATCGCCAGTTGGCCAGGCGTTATTCCGGAAGGAGTTAAGAGTGATACGCCCATCATGACAATAGACTACTACCCCACTTTTTTGGAAGTGTCAGGAGTCTCTGGTGTCGCTAGCCACAATGAATACATGGACGGCGAGAGCCTTCTATCTGTATTCGAAAAACCCTCTCAAATGATTCGTCGCAATCTTTTCTGGCACTACCCTCACTACCACGCCGGGGGAGACGGCCCTTATAGCGCCATCCGATCAGGCAACTGGCGACTCATAGAATTTCACGAAACAGGAAGAGTAGAGCTCTATAACCTTAATAAAGACATTTCGGAAGTCCACGACAACTCGAAGATTAACCTGAAAACCCGGGATCAGCTTCGCAATCGACTCAATCGCTGGCGAGCCTCCGTTAAGGTTCAAATGCCGGTTCCCAACCCCCATTTCGATCCTGACCGGGAAACGGAAGTCGCGAAAAACCAGAGAATGACTGTCGGTTCAATCGACTGAGGCCGTATCCTATATCGGCAACCTCACTCGCTCTCCCTCAACGGGATTTAGCAACTTACGGGTAATCTTTTTACCCGAAGCTCAATGAGTATCCCCTTACAACGATTCTCCCTGGCCGCGGTCTTCTCAATTCTCTTCTGCAGTTCACTTTGTACGGCTGCGAGAGAGGCGATTAAGCCCATTTTGGCAATACCGGACAAGATAGTCCTCCAAGACGATTTCTCAATATCCGAGCCACTCGCTAAAGGCACATGGTCCCTGCGGCAGCACACCCGATGGAACATCGAAGAGGGCGTGCTACGAGGAATCCCTTCATCGCTCGAATACCAAAATTCGAGAAGGGACCACCAAGGTTTCGAACCCCGCATCAGCTGTCCCGCCACCCCTTCAGAATTCGTCGCCTCGTTTTCAATACGTTTTATCGGTGGCACCGAAACGAGCATCGCTCCTTTTGTTGAATTTGGTCACCATGTGGCTCGAATCAAGTTTAGTGAAATGGGCATGTCGCTCATCGCCGATGGCGAAAGCGTGAAATTGGACGAAGCCAAGGACTTCAAGTACGAATCGGGCAAATGGTATCACGCTATGGCAGAACTAAGAGGGGACGAATTCGTAATACAGTTCGCCAACGGACCAACTCTTTACGCAAAACATCCTCGATTCGCCCTACCCGTCTCGAGTGGTGGAGCCGGATTCGGTGTCGCTGGGACAAAAGGGGGCGCGGTGGAGATCGATGAACTTACTCTTTGGTCGATCAAAGCAAAAATTAACCCGATGTGGAAGTCCGCCCAAAAACAGCTTACACCTTTTCCGCCCATCCTATTAAAGGAGCCAAAGTAGCTTCTAATAAATCCCTCGCACTGCTTCATCGAGTGTGTCGAGGGCTTCTTTTCGAAGTTCCGTTCCTACGGATATCGAATCGTCCAAAATAATATAGGATTTGTTCCCAGCTTTGTATTCCGGCCACCGAGGTAATCCCATTCCATTGGGATTTCCGAAGCATGCGAATCGTACCCAGTATTTCATCACTCGATCAGCCAATTTCTGATTTTCGGGAAATTCCTCCGCATTATCCAGAGTATTGAATACATAACGCAAATCGATTGCGTGCAGCGCGCCGAGGGATGGATTGCGACTACTCACTTTTGCAAACTCGTATTGGTAGATGCGTGAGGAACTCGTCAACATACCATTTAACATTTGTCTTGATGGATGGGTAAACCAGAAATCAGTAATAAACTGGATACCCGCCTGTGACACCTCAGCGGGTGATTCCCCTGGATAAAGCGCCATTACCGAATCGGATGCTTGACCGAAAAAGCGGCCCAATGCTTCAGCTATTATTGGACGGCTATCGAATCTAGCGGTACTGGCAAAGAAGTTCCCCTCGTCTCGAGTCGTCCCAATAATAACGGGTACATCTGCTTGCTTGCCTGACTTGAAAACGTTTGCCGGGTGATCCGGCAAAACCCATCCATCGATTGTCACGCGGGCCAAATTTGGCCCCTGATTCAATAATTGGACAGCTGGGAGCATCCTTAGTTCTTCGATCGCCTTACGACCCGTAGAATCGACATGTTCCTTGGCCCATTCTACCCCAAACTCCTCAGCGCTTAAGGCATTTGGGATTCGGTCACGCAGACGCACTATATTCGGCACAGCAATATCGCCCAGGCCAAACATCCATGGGCTTTGAAGAATTGCTTTGTGAAACAAACCTTTTGCCAAAGGAGAAGACATTAGAACACTGACACTCGTGCCTCCGGCAGAATTCCCAAATATCGTAACATCATCCGGATTTCCACCAAACGCCCTGATATTGCGCTTCACCCATTTGAGCGCTTCAATTTGATCCAAAAAGCCATAGTTTCCCGACACACCGTGTTCTGACTCCGCCGATAGACCAGGATGGGCAAGAAAACCAAGATTCCCCAGTCGATAGTTTATAGACACGAGTACGATCCCTTGTTTCGCAAACGCGCTACCGTCGTACATTTCGTTATGGGCCCAGCCTTCCGTTAGCCCTCCTCCATGAATCCATACCATCACCGGTCGATTGGCACGCCTCTTCCCACTCTTTTTCGTCCAGATATTCAGATAAAGACAATCTTCGCTAATCTGTTGATTTTCGTTGTTCCCAATTTTTTGGATACTCGCTGGACCAAAAGTGTCGCAAACCCTCACCCCGTCCCAAATGTCTACTGGTTCTGGTGGCCGCCACCGCAAACCACCAATCGGCGGCTTGGCGAAGGGTATTCCACGAAAAACTTCGAGTCGGGTTTTTTCATCAAGGACCACCCCGGAGATCTCTCCAGACTCAATTTTAACGGAGGCCGCTCGAATATCAATTAGACTCGCGGCGAGGAGAATGAATAGGAAAACCGGTATACGCATCCAAACAGATTCGCAATGCTATGAGTGAATGACGACGGTCTTCATTTCCGTCATCTCCTCGATCGCGTATTTCGGTCCTTCCTTGCCGGTTCCACTGCCTTTCAGACCTCCATAAGGCATCGCATCAATGCGCCACATGGGACCCCAGTTAATGTGGATGTTTCCGCTATCCACTTCCCGAGCAAAACGCATCGCGGTATCAATATTCTGGGTAAAAACTCCCGCGCCCAAACCAAACTCAGTGTCGTTGGCCATGCGGATCGCCTCGTCGACATCACTCGCGCTAATGACCGACACCGCCGGCCCAAAAAGCTCTTCTCGACACACTTTCATAGAATGGTCTGCCCGATCGATAAGCGTTGGCTGCATCACAGCTCCATCGCGCTGTCCTCCACAAACGACACGCGCTCCTCCCAAAACAGCTTCTTGTATCCAATTATCAACTCGATCCGCATCTGACTCGCGCACCATCGGTCCGACACCAGTCGATTCATCTAGCTGATTTCCTGCTTTTAATGACTCGATCTTAGGCTTCATGATACTGATCAACTCCTCCCGGACCGAATCCATGACAATCATGCGCTGCGTCGAAATGCAAACCTGGCCCGCATTCGCGTAAGCAGAGGCAACCGCCACGTCCGCCACCTTGTTCAAGTCCGCATCCGGAAGCACGATCAACGGGCAATTAGAACCCAGTTCCATGGTGACCTTCTTAATCCCAGCCACATTGCAAATCCGTTCCCCTACTTCTCGGCTCCCTGTGAAAGATATTTTGCGGACGCGCGAATCTGAGCAGATTCCCTCACCAATGGTCTTTCCGCTTCCCGTCAGGCAAGAAATGGCCAAAGGAGGCAAACCCGCTTCCAAGAGAATTTCAACGAGCTTCAAGGCGACTAGAGGTGTGTCGCTGGCGGGTTTCAAGATGACCGAGTTTCCTGCGGCTAGCGCTGGCCCTACTTTGTGACACACGAGATTGAGCGGGAAATTAAAGGGAGCGATTGCAGCTACCACTCCACAGGGCACTCGAAGCGTGAAGCCAAATTTGTTTTGCACGTCCTTACTCCCATCCAACGGCAGCACTTCTCCCGTTAGGCGCTTGGCCTCTTCACTACTTATTTCCATCGTCTGACTGGCCCGGTCCACTTCCAATCGAGCCTCACGCAAAACCTTGCCTTCCTCGGAACTTAAAGTACGGGCAATGTCCTCGGATCGCTCGCGCAGCAGCGCCGTAGCCCGATTAAGAATTTCATATCGCTGGTATCCGGTAAGCCCTTTCATGTCCTCCGCTCCTTTAACCGCGGCAGCCAGCGCATCTTCAACGTCTTGCCCGGTAGCCTTGGGCACCGTATCAACGACCTGTCCGTCAAACGGATTCAATACTTCGATGCGCTCATCTCGCTGTTGCCAGCTTCCGTTTAAATAGAATTTCATATCGAGGTTACTTTTGTATTCAAATCTTTAGAAATAGCCAGCGGATCACACATCGAGAATCAATAGTGACGCCCTATGGAGGATACTATGACACCATAGTCGTTCATGGCAAGAGTCACGTTTCAAAACGACTTCTTATAGATCTTCTCGATATCTCCCAAGGTGGGCCGCCTGGCCGTTAGGACCATTAGGCGCTCCAGGGCGACTGCGGATTCTGACAACGAGGGAATGTCCTCACAACTTGCCCCAACCTCACGAAGGGACTGCGGAAGCCCCGACTCTCTACGCAAACGCATCACTGCGTCTATCGCCGCGTCAGCCGTTTCCTCGACGCTGAGCAATCGGCCAATCTGGGCGATTCGCTCTTCACGCGCCGGGCAAAGAAACCTCAATACCTCAGGAAGGACAATCCCAATACCCGCACCATGGGAGCACCCGAAACGATTTCCGACGGGATACTCAAGCGCATGCACGAGGGCGACCCCGCAATTTGAAAACGCAAGACCGCCAAGCGTCGCCGCCAACGCCATACCCGCACGGGCATCCAAATTCCTCGGCTCATTCACGGCGCTTAGAAAATGCTCTCCTATAAGCCGGATGCTCTTTTCCGCATAGAGATCGCCTATTGGATGGTTTCCTTCATAAGGCATGACTCCAGAATCGGTAGTTTCCAGGACAGAAAAATCGGACGACAGAAAACCTTCGATGGCATGGCTCAATGCATCGATCCCACTTTCGGCGGTCAGATTCTGGGGACAGGTTAGGCTAAGCTCTGGATCGACAATCGCAACTGTTGGCCGCAAATAATGACTGATGGCCGCCGCTTTTTGGCCGTTTTGCGAATGGCAAATAACGGCCGAGTGGGACGCTTCGCTACCCGTTCCTGCCGTCGTTGGAACGCAAACGAGATTTCCAATCGGCCGAGCGACTTGATCGAAGCCGAGCAGATCGGCTGGGTCTCGGTCGGACGCAACGGTTGCGCACGTGAGCTTGGCAAGATCCATATTACTGCCACCGCCAATCGCAATCGTGACGTCTGGCTCGAATGCCCTGAATTGCTCGGCACATTGCTGAACTAAATTCGTAGAGGGCTCCACTTGACCCTCATCAAAAACAGCAACTTCCGCAGACAGAAGCTTTTTGACTCGGTCAAGGATCCCCAGCGATTCAATAACGGGATCCGCAATGACCATCACACGACTCCCCTTTAACCGGCTGACCACCTTGCCGACCTCGTTCAACGACCCAGGTCCAAAAAGCAGCCGGAGATTTGAATAGCTATTCCAGGTCTTTCTCATTGTCCTTTAGTCCGTGATGCGCGATTTGGGGAATCTATCCATGCAAACGAGCAAATATTGTGCACAAGCAGGAAATTGCAACTCGGTATCGATTAATTGGCGACTATAAAAGCAACTTGGTTCAACATCGACGGCACGAACTCTTTATCCTGTCCCATACTCCTTTCGGCAACATCAAACTTTTGACCTACCAATTCCCGGTCACACAGACTCGACAATGGTCAATTCATGTGGCATCAAACCGATACTACGATGAAAAGAATCTTCCTCCTACTGGTGGCCGTCGCGCTCACCCTCTCCACTTTCGCTACCCAAGACTCGCCTTCGAACGAATTCACAGCCCTTTTTGACGGAAAGAGCCTCAAGGGCTGGTTCTTCATCCCTTCCCATGTGAGCCCCATCTGGAAGGCCGACTCCGAAAAGGGAACGCTAGGTCGTGTCGCTCAGAACGGTGCCATTTGGACCGACCAATCCTATGGCGACTTCGTCCTCCAGCTAGAATTCAAGCTGAGCCGCAATTGCAATAGCGGCATTTTCATCCGAAGCGACCCTCAGAACCCCGTACAGGGCGGCTTTGAGATCCAGCTATTCGACTCTCACGGGAAAGCGACCATCGGATCGCACGATTGCGGGGCGCTCTACGACGCCGTGGTACCGAGCGTTAACGCAGTCAAACCCGCAGGTGATTGGAACCAGATTCAAATTCGCTGCAAGGGGCCCCATATTGAAGTCACTTTGAACAACCAGAAAATCGTATCTGCAAACCTCGACCGGTGGACGACTCCGGAACAAAACCCGGACGGCAGCAAAAACAAATTCAAAACCGCTTTGAAGGATTTGCCACGAACCGGTCACATCGGATTCCAGGACCATGGGCACAATGTATGGTTTCGCAACGTGTACCTTAAGGAACTGTAGTTAACATTTTCTTACAAACTAGCCTAATTAGAAAGAACTAAAAGATGCATTCCTCAAGAACGATCGAAACAATTCGAGTCCATTCGACTGGTTCGTGGGCAAAAAAGTTCATCAGTCTCCTTGTCCTCGTGAGCGGATCCTCCCTCTCATTCGCTCAAGATAGGCCCAATATCGTACTGCTGGTTGCGGACGATCTGGGCTATGGTGAGCTCGGTTGCCAAGGAAATGCGGAAATCCCCACTCCCCACATCGACTCACTAGCGGAGAACGGCATTCGCTTCACCCAAGGCTACGTCACGGCTCCTTTTTGCAGCGCTTCTCGGGCGGGTCTGATGACCGGCCGTTACCAAACCCGCTTTGGCTACGAATTCAATCCCATCGGCGCAAAAAACGAGGATCCCGATGCGGGGCTGCCACTAGGCGAAAAAACCATCGCCGATATTCTAGTTGATTCTGGATACATAACAGGCCTGATTGGCAAATGGCACCTCGGCGGAACCGCCAAATACAATCCAATTCGCCGCGGCTTTGATGAATTCTTCGGCTTCCTGCACGAAGGTCATTACTTCGTTCCCCCACCCTACGAGGGCGTCACCACCTGGCTACGCCGGAAAGTCCTGCCGGGAGGCGGCGAAGGGCTCTGGATTTCCCAGGACAAGAAGCGACTCTACACCACACATATGGGCAATACCGAACCGGACTACGATGCGGACAACCCCATCTACCGAGACGGCCAGCCAGTACAGGAAACAGAATACCTCACAGATGCCTTCACACGAGAATCGGTATCCTTCATCGAACGACACGCAGACAAGCCCTTTTTTCTGTATGTGCCCTACAATGCCGTGCACAGCCCTCTCCAAGGTGCGGACGCCTACATGGAAAAGTTTTCCCATATAGAAAACATACAACGCCGCATCTTCGCGGCGATGCTTTCCAATATGGATGATAGCGTCGGAGCCATTCTGGAAAAACTACGCGAGGAAAAGCTCGAAGAAAACACGCTCATCTTTTTTATCAGCGACAATGGCGGTCCCACCCGAGAACTGACATCCAGCAATCTACCCTTAAGGGATGGAAAGGGAAGCGTTTACGAGGGAGGGAATCGCGTACCCTTTCTTGTCCAGTGGAAGGGCGAGCTGCCCGCCGGAGAGATCTACCACAATCCCGTGCTTTCTCTCGACATATTCACAACCGCTGCCGCTTTGTCGAACGCGCAACTTGATGATCGTAAAGTCTACGACGGCATCAACTTGATTCCGTATTTGAAGGGTGATGACAACTCGCTTCCTCACGAATCCCTATTCTGGCGAATCGACAAACGCACCGCTATTCGCGTGGGCGACTGGAAACTCCTTCGAAATCCACGTCGCGGACAAGGAGACCAATGGGAACTCTACAACCTCGCCGAGGATATCAGTGAAGCAAACGATCTGGCAGCTTCTCACCCCGAGAAACGCGCTGAAATGATTGCCGCCTGGGAAGCAATGAACCGTCAGATGATCGACCCGGTATGGTCGCCGAACGGCAGGCCCTAGCCTTCGGATGACTCCGGCGTTTTCCTCCTCGCTATTGTACAAAACCCGCAATTTCTAGCACAGGATTTTCACAGAACAGGATTGGTATTGCTCCGCAGACGTAGGGTCGCTTTTCTTATTTCGTGAAACGTCTATTACCTCTCCTGACCCTATTGTTAATTGCGGCCCTTTCGAACGCTGCCGACAAGCCCAACGTCCTCTTCATCGCGATAGATGACCAAAACGACTGGATTGGCTGCATGGATTCGCACCCGCTGGTGAAGACTCCCAACATCGACAAGCTCGCCAACCGCGGAACGCTCATGGCCAACGCCCATTGCCAGGCGCCTCTCTGCAACCCGTCGCGCACCAGTCTCATGGTCGGCCTTCGCCCAAGTACGACTGGTATCCATGGGCTTTCCCCATGGTTTCGCGATGTTCCTCAATGGGCCGATCTCGTTTCTTTGCCGCAGCATTTCGAAGCCAATGGTTACCAGACTTACAGCAACGGGAAGATTTACCACAGCATCCGATCACAATCTGCCGACGAACCGAATCCCGAATTTCAGCATTGGGGCTCCCAAGGCGGCGTCGGCTCAAAACCTCCCCAAAAGCTAATTCCGACCACCCCCTTTGGAAATCATCCCCTGATGGACTGGGGAGTTTGGCCGGACAACAACGATGACTCCACCAAAGGAGACTACGACGTCGCGGACCATGCGGTTCGTATGATCGAAGAAATGCCGAAAGGAAAACCGTTCTTTCTCGCTGCAGGATTCTTCCTTCCGCACGTACCCTGCTACGCGACTCAGAAATGGTTCGACCTGTATCCAGAAGATGAAACAATTCTTCCACCCATGCCTGAAGGGGACCGGGACGACACCCCTCGATCTTCCTGGTGGATACATTGGAGTCTTCCCGAACCTAGAAAGAAATGGATCGACGAAAATGACCAGCAAATCAATCTCGTACGCTCCTACCTCGCATCGACAAGCTTCGTGGACAGCCAAGTGGGCCGGATACTCGATGCACTTGAAAAGTCAGGACAGGCGGACAACACCATCGTCGTCCTCTGGAGCGACCACGGCTATCATCTGGGTGAGAAGTCGATCACAGGGAAAAACACGCTTTGGAGAAACTCGACTCGAGTCCCCCTTATTTTCGCGGGCCCCGGCATAACCGCTGGTCAGAAAAGCGTCAAACCAGCCGAGCTGCTCGACATC
>JAUHWE010000675.1 GCA_030424825.1 Verrucomicrobiia bacterium | reverse complement strand
CAGATGCTTGTTCCAACAGAAATAAGACCACTCAGCCGACTGGGGACTTTGACCATGCGGGCCAGCCAGGATACAACAAAAATCGCCGCTGCGATACAGCCAATTACCACGGGTAATGCGCTAAGCCCGATCTTGCCGATCGCTGAAATACTTAGCTTTAGCCCGAGCAAGGCAACACCAACACGGAGTATGAGTCGTAAACAGAGACGCAAACCCTGTTCATAAGCCTTGGGTAGCCCTGCAATTTTTCTCACCATCAACCCGAGGACTACCGCAACTAAAATGGGGCTTAACGGGCTGCGTTCAAAGCCAAGCAACGATTGCCCTATCCAAGTCGCGATATAACTGCCCGCAATCGCCATAAACATGGCTAGGAAAACTCCTGGAGCCATCGTGCCGACCCAATCAAATCCTCGATGCAAACGCTTCTGCCAATCCGCCGTTAAAAGCGGTTCCCCCGGTATTGAATCTGCTGTTACGGGATCGTAATAAGGGACTCCTTCCATACTATCCAGAGATTGCATTTCCGCTGGATCCAGGAAGATATTGAACCTCCGATTTGGTTTCGCGCACATAGTATTTTCAGCTTTCAGATTGTGGAAAGTTAAAGTATCTCGCAGGCTCGCGAGAGACCAGTTCTACCACTCGTCGCTCCGGTGCCTCGTCGCCTAAAGTAGCGATCGGGGGAAAGCGATCCATCGAAAGACCGATTACGGGTTCGGCAAGAAGGAGGTATGACATAACTTACTTCAGAGCTTCGTAATCTATCGGTTTTGTACAGTCTAAGCTCTTTTCGGCAGGAGGCATTTCGTATTTTAACCCCGTTGCACAATTAAACAGAACCACCTGGTCACTCGACGAAACGAGACCTTTCTCAAGCGAAGCTTTGTAAGCCGCATAGGTTGCGGCACCTTCCGGACATAGAAGTAAGCCTTCCTTCTCCGACACTTCTTGCAATCCGTCTGAAATCGAATCGTCGTCTACCGCAATCGCGAAGCCTCCGCTTTCGCGAACCGCCCTCAAGATAAGGAAGTCACCCACTGCGATCGGTACCCTGATTCCCGCCGCAATGGTATGGGCATCCCGCCATAGTTCCGCATGCTCAACGCCTTCTTCATAGGCCTTAACAATTGGAGCGCAGCCAGTGGCCTGAACCGCAACCATCCTGGGCAGCTTGCCATTCAGCCATCCGATAGCCTTTAACTCGTTAAACGCCTTCCACATACCGATGAGACCCGTGCCTCCACCAGTTGGATAAAAGATCACATCCGGCACTTTCCACCCGAGCTGATCCGCAAGTTCAAGGCCCATCGTCTTTTTTCCTTCAATACGGTACGGCTCTTTCAAAGTGGAGAAATCGAACCAGCCCATCGCGTCCTTGCCCTCTCCGACAATCCGGCCACAATCATTAATCAGTCCGTTCACGCTCCATACTTTAGCTCCCTGGGCCGCGATCTCCCGCACATTAATTGTAGGGGTATCGTCAGGACAGAAGATATATGACTCCATGCCAGCTCGACTTCCATATGCAGCCAATGCCGCCCCAGCATTACCGTTAGTCGGCATGGCGACCTTTTCGATTCCAAACTCTTTAGCCATGGACACCGCCATGCAAAGACCCCGAGCCTTGAACGAGCCTGTGGGGAGCCGTCCCTCATCTTTGACCAATAGCTGGCCATTTCCAGGCGCTAGTTTCGGCAGTTCGACAATGGGTGTGTAAATCTCGCCTAGGCTTACTATGTTTTCCGTTTTTCGCACCGGAAGAAATTCCCGGTAGCGCCAAAGATCCGCCGGTCTTCTCGCCAACTCTCCTTTTGTTACTGCTTTTTGGATACTCTCCAAATCGTATTTCACCAACAGTGGCCTACCGGCTTTGGAAAGGCCGTGGACGACATCTGCGTCATAATGGTCTCCTTCCATTCCGCATTCAAGATGGGTTACGAAAGTGGGTCGATCTCTAGTGAGGTTTTCGTTCGTGATCATCATACAATTCTATTAATCTTCAAATTAATGGGAGCGAACCAGTCATGGAATCGGTTCAATCGCCCAATGGGCGGCGTATTTTCGCGGTCAAAGCCTTTTCGGGCAGGCCGTAATTCTTCTCCAGATAATCCAGAATCTTCGACTCCATCTCGCCGAGAGGCCAAAGGCCATTCTTCTCCTGCATATTTCGGATCGTCTTCTCCCAGTTTGCCCTGTTTTGGCGAACCTGGGTAAACCCTTTGGTTGAATGGCACGCCATGCAGTTGGCGCTGACCAGCTCCCAGTTTTCCGCTTTGACGAGTTTGGTAACAGGGTCTTTCTCGGGCTCTGCGGCAGCTAGGTTTCCAGCTAGCAGGAGGCAAAAGGCCCATGCGAGAGATCCAGTGCCTTTTCTGAATGCGCGATCAACCAACATAGACGGCAATGCGGTGGCAGGAGTTATTCAGGTAGCCTTTGGGATTCCAACCGGGGATCAGCATAGGCTGATCGACGCCGTTGCTATCCGTCGCTTTGGCCCAGACTTCAGTAGCCCTTTTCAGGAAAGTTTATCTCGGCCGTCCACTGTTGCCAGGCTAGGCGATTAACCGGCCTGCGAAGTTTTCCCTGGATCCAAGTTTGCCCAAAATCGATCGACACCGAGAGTCTTTTTACCTCCAAGTCGCCCGCCCAGGCATGACCATTGAGTTTGAATACTGACGCAAGCTTGTGCTGCACTCCACTCTTGGGAAAAGTGATCAAGGATTTTACCGGCATCGACTCAATGATAGCCATGTCCTCTTCGGGAACGTCGGAGCCCGCTTTCACCGGATATTCAGGAACTCGATACGAAGTGCCCGTCATCTTGGTTCCGTCGTGTACAATATTGCGAATTTCGATCCGCTTTAGCCACTTTCCCGACGTGGATCCAGGCCAGCCCCCGAAAACCAGACGGAGGGGATAACCATGGTGTGACGGAAGAGCGTCCCCATTCATGCCCCA
>JAUHWE010000674.1 GCA_030424825.1 Verrucomicrobiia bacterium | reverse complement strand
TCGGCGGCGGCTTCTGCGTGGGGACTCGCTGCTTCGGGATTGGATTGCTGCTTTTGAAATCATCGAAGTTGATTACTTTCGGCGGCTCCGGCTCGTCAGGTATGACTTCTTCCGGAATGATTTCTTCGGGAATCATCTCTGGTTCGGGAGGCAGCTCTCTCGGTTCCGGATCTGGAATCTCCTCTAGCGTGGGCAGATCCAAATCTTCCGGAACGTACTCAACTGGCTTCGACTCTACAGCCCCTGCGCTGGCGGGTGGAGAATACAGTTCAAATATGAGCTCTTCGGGCTCTTTTTCCGGTTGAACCATCGATTTAATGAGGAAAACCACAATAATCGCGAAGTGCAGACTCGCGGAAAATATGAGTGGTCCTCTTTGATCGAAATACATGGCTCCCTAAAAACCTGACGACCCTAGGCGTCTTCCGGACGCGTTACTAGATTGATTCGTTTCAGTTTGTTCTTTTTCAGAAGGTCCAGAAGGGTCACTACGTATTGATAAGGCGTATCGCCATTGGCGCGAATCGCCAATACCGGGGGATCGCTCATGCCGCCAAATCGGGCGAGCTCGTTTTCCAGTTCCAGCATGCCCACTGGATTTCCATCCATTTGATACCCTTCGGTCGTAACCAGCAGATCGACCGAATCTGGAACGGAAGACTGAGCCTGATTCGGGGTCGCCACCGGCAAATCAATCTCCATCAATTGCTCTTTCTCGATAAGCGGCGTGCTGATCATAAAAATAATGAGCAACGCGAAACCGAGGTCGATCAGCGCCGTAACGTTGAGCTCCGAATTCGCCTCGAGAGACTTTTGCCTGTGAAAGGAACGAGCCATTGAATACCCCTCAGCGACTTTCCAGTTCGATCATATCCGCCAAAGCGCTGGCGAAATTCTGTAGTTCTGTCACCAGAACTTTGGTACGAGAAAGGAGAAAGTTATATCCGAAAACCGATGGAATGGCGACACATAGCCCCGCCACGGTCGTGAGCAACGCACCTGAAACGCCGGGCGCCAGGTTTTGCAAGGTCGCGGTCGCCTGTAGCCCGACCGCTCCAAAAGCATCCATGACGCCCCAGACCGTGCCGAGCAATCCAAAGAAAGGAGCTCCAGAGACGATGGTGGCCAAGAAGATCATGCTCGACTCGTAGCTGAGCGTCTTGTTGGCCAGCGCTCGCTGCAATGCATTTTCAACGTGTTCGACTCGAGCGGCACGAAGCTGCTCGATGCTCTCTCCCGCTTTCGGGTCAATGCGATGGTACGCTTCGATCGCGTCGTTGTAGAGCGCCGCGTAGGGCACCCGCTTCGGGGCCTTGAACGACGAAGGCGCATTCAAGATGGAGCTTAGTCGGTGCAGAGACTGCTCGAAGCCCAAGTTGTACAAGCGCAAGCGCTTAAGTTCCCAGTACTTTCCGAGCATCACCGCCCACGCGCAGACGCTGAAGAACGCCAGGGCGAAAATGATGGCCTTGCCCGCAGGGTTGCTTTGACTGAAATAGGTGAAAACATTGGGTCCGCCGCCAGCGGCGATTAAAGTAGAGACGTCCATGGAAATTGGCATAGTTCGCATTTGGGTCCGACACTCCGTCCAGACCTAGTCCTTTGAAACCTTCTGTTCTCAAGCGTTCAATAAATTTCCGTCGCAGCAGTGGAAAATTAACACTTGTTTCGCTGGAAAGCGAATTACGGTTGCTCTGGTCAGATTCCTTCCTCTTATTCCCAGACGAAAAACCACCGCATTATTTCATGGATTACATACAACGCGCTACTCAAGAACTTCAGGACAAACGGGGCAACCAATCCGGAAAACGGGCCTTGGTCGGACTCGATGGGTTTGTGGATACGATAATCCACCTCGTCGCCAAGCGCCACGGAGTGGGAGACGACTTCTCGCGCATCGACACAATCGAGGGCTTTGGAAACCGGATTCTGGGAGCGGTTGGCAAAAGCGCCAACATCGAGATGTATCCCAAGATGGAGAAACTCGGCGGGAATGGGCCGATCATGGCCAACGCTCTCTGTGCTGCGGGATTCCCGCTGACCTATATCGGCGCTCTAGGCAAAAACGCGGTGCATCCCGTTTTCGAGGATTTCGCAAAAAAGACCAGCGCCGTATGCGTGTCCGATCCTGGATTCACCAACGCCCTCGAATTCAACGACGGAAAAATAATGATGGGGATCACGAAGACCCTCGAAGACCTTTCCTATGAATCGATTATCGAGACTATGGGCGAAGGCGCGTTTCTAGACACGCTGTCTCAGTCAAGCCTCGTCGCCCTGGTCAACTGGACCATGATTCCTAACATGAACGCGATTTTCGCGGCGCTCACGGAACGAGTCCTTCCCAGCCTCCCGCCGATCGACGGGGGACGTACCTTCTTTTTTGACTTGGCGGATCCCGAAAAGCGAGCCCAGGGGGAACTCATTGAGGCCCTTCACGCGATTTCCAAGTTCCAGAATTTCGGGAATGTCACCCTAGGCCTTAACCTCAAGGAAGGACAACAGGTGAGCGAAGCTTTCCAGCTCGGTGAAAACGGTGAAGACGCAGACTCCTTGAAGCGCTTAGCCGCAAAAGTCCGACGCGAATTGAACGTGAGCACCGTCGTCGTGCATCCAACCCGTTGCGCCGCTTGCGCAACCAAGGACGGCGAATGGTGCATCGACGGGCCCTACGTGGAAAACCCGAAGATCACGACCGGAGCGGGCGACCATTTCAACGCCGGATTTTCCACCGGACAACTTCTCGGCCTTTCTCCCGAAGCGTGCTTAACAGTGGGTGTATCCGTTTCCGGATACTATGTGCGTACCGCAGTTAGCCCCACTCTTAACGACATCGATAGCTTTTTGAGGAGCTGGTAAAACAAACTATGACCCAAGCAGACACCTTAACGGGAAAACTCTTTACGTTCGAAGGCTCCGAAGGAAGCGGCAAATCGACCCAGATCGAGCTGCTGGCCGACGAGCTCGA
>JAUHWE010000033.1 GCA_030424825.1 Verrucomicrobiia bacterium | reverse complement strand
GCTTGCGCTGTGTCACGCCGCCATCGTGGGCCTCGTAGACCTCCATCTGATAGGTATCGGAAGATCGGTATCGCGGCCTCAAGCCCGGGAACGTGTGACGGAAATAGCGACCGCAGCTCTGGCAGTGATACTTGGGCACCTTCAGGTGCAGAATCATCACCTGATTGCCGCGCCGAGTGTGTTTCACCGAGGTTCGTGGGTGGCCTTGATTGTACCAATCGCGCTTGTTGCTTGGGTCCAGTCATCAAACCAGTCGCAGCTCGCCCGTTGGATGATCGAAGAAGCAGGTACGACCAACAAAGGATACCCTTCCTCTAGCTCGTAGAGCGTGCCGCCAACTTGAGCGATGGATCGAGAAAGTGAAACCGGGCCATGGAAGCGATGTTCCGGCTGGTCGCTTCGGAGCGTGCCGTAGACGAAAAGAAATTGGCTGCTAGGAGGTTCCACGATGTTTTGCGAGAATTGACGCCACGAGTACGGAATCATCTCAGATCCGTAGGAAATTTGGCGCGAAAGCGCGAGTAGTGTCCCGCTATTAAACTTTAAAACGACGTTTACTGCTGAATCTCGGGCACATCAAGCTCGTCTCGTCCGTTGAGGTTTTACAGAATTCAATGCAATTGCTGAAACTGGGTCTTCGTTCGGGGACGTAGAAGTTCAGGATGGCACTTCCCTTATCTACAGACTCACTATGAGCCGACTTTCCTTTCTCTCCTTTTCTCGCTCAGTGCGAATTTTCGTTTTTGCGGGCTATCTGTACGTGGTTGGAATAAAATCTTCGAGCGCGGAAGATCACATTTCGGTCAAGTGGCAGGACTACAACGAGGATAACGACCGGATTCGGGTGATCTCCCGCTACCTTGGGTTTGAAAAAAAAGTGAGCAATCAGATCACGCTTAAAGGCCATGGAGTCCACGATGCGATTTCAGGTGCGACGCCAACGGGTGTTCCGGCGGACGATGGCGTAAACGTTCCGCTTTCCAATCTCACGGATGTCAGAGAAGCAGGGGTAATCGACTTGGACTGGACTCACGGAATTCACACCTCGACCTTTCAGTATTCGCACAGTTCGGAGAGCGACTTCCTTTCTCGCGGGTATTCGTATTCGCAAACCTCGGAGTTCAACAAGCGGAACACGGGCCTAAGCTATGGCATATCGTTCATCGACGACGATGTTAGGCCAGAATTCTTCGACGAACATCGCGAAAAAGAAAGCTACGACTATTTTATTGGCATTAGCCAAGTGGTAGATCCGAACACCATTGTCGCCCTGAATTACACCTACGGAGACTTCAGCGGCTATTTGAGCGATCCGTATAAAATCATCCGCAAAGAAACGGAAGTGCTTCCAGACATTTTTTTACCTCTGACGTTCGCGGAAAACCGGCCAAACGAACGGACGCGAAATATTTGGTTCTTCAACGTAAAGCGGTTTTTCGATCAGGTAGGAGGCAGTCTGGATTTCGATTACCGTTATTTCAATGACAACTGGGGAGTGGAAAGCAGTACCTTCGATTTGGAATGGTATCAGAAAATTGGGGAGCATGTAATCATTCGGCCGAAATACCGTTACTATTCCCAGAATTCTGCGGATTTCTACACGCTGGATTTGACGCCAACTGGGATAGACCCCCGCGATACCCAACAAGGCCAGACCCCGTTTTACTCCGCAGACTATCGTTTAGCTAAGTTTGATACGCATACCTACGGTGTTAAAGTGATCTATAAAATCGATGACCGATTTAGCGTTGATGCCTCTTTCGAGCGTTATGAGATGGAGGGGAAAGATGAAACACCGCAGTCCGCATTTCCAGATGCGGATGTTCTAACCCTCGGCGCGTCACTATGGTTCTGATGGAGAAGCAAACGCCAATGAAAATTGATGCTCGGGTCGGACTCGATTCGAAGCGTGGCTTGTATGATTTGCAATTTAAGGCTCTGGGAACGGACTGCCGCGTCCAGTTTTCTGCAGGAAGCCAAGACCAGGCTGCCGCTTTTTCAAGAGAAGCGGTGCAGTGGGTGGCCGACTTTGAAACCAAGTATTCACGGTTTAGAGACAGTAGTCTTATTAGTGAAATCAATCGAAACGCGGGAATTGAGTGGACGGAGATCGATGCGGAAGTTGAGTCGATTTTCGCGATCTGCGACGATTTGCATTTTATGACTCAAGGGGTTTTGGATCCCACAATGTTGCCGCTCATCCATCTGTGGGACTACCGGCGCACCCACACGCAATTGCCGTCCGATTCTGAGGTTGAAAACACACGGGCCTTGGTGGGATGGAGAAAAGTTGAGCGAAAGCCAGGAGCGGTCCTTCTCCCGGAAAAGGGAATGTCACTGGATTTGGGAGGCTTCGGCAAGGAGTATGCCGTGGATAAAGTGGCCGCCATCGCTGTGGGGCATGGCTTGGCGGGTTGCCTCGTGGATTTTGGCAGAGACATTCACGCAATGGGAACGCCGCCGAACAGCCCCGCCTGGCACATTGGCCTCGAGAATCCGGAAATGCCCGGATCCTCGTGGGGCAGTCTGGCCGCTATTAATTTGGGGATAGCGACTTCTGGAGACTATCGCCGTTTCTTTGAGCATAGCGGGCAACGTTACGGGCATATTCTAGATCCCCGCTCCGGCCGACCCGTTGTTAATGGTATTTTAGCGGTAACCATCGCCGCGAATTCCTGTCTAGAGGCAGGAGTCCTTTCCACCGCGGTTTTCGTCCTGGGCGAGGAAGAAGGGCTAAAGTTGGTGGAAGGAACTTTTGGAGCAGAAGGATGCATCGTCATGAACTCTGGGATACAACAAACATCTAAATTCTATGAAAACCTGGTCGAAAATTAGTCTGTCGGCACTTGTCGTTTTGTTCGGTGTTACCTGGGTTCAGGCCGAAGGGTGGGGTCCGGGCACGGAGTTGCCGTCAACTTTGGAAAGTTTTGCCCTCGAGGGCGATGTTCCAGAAATTGAAGGAAAAGTGACGCTAGTAGATTTCTGGGCCTCTTGGTGTGCCCCATGCAAAGCAGCTTTCCCAGAAATGGAGAAATTGTATCAGAAATTCAAGGATAAAGGATTTCAGATAGTTGCGGTGAGCGTGGACCAAAAGGCGAACCAGATGCAACGGTTCCTCGACAAGCAAAAACCGAGCTTTGCGACGCCGCACGATGCGGGACAGCAATTGGTGAAGGCGGCGGAAATCAGTGTCATGCCGTCATCCTTTTTAGTGGATCGCGAAGGTGTTATCCGATTCTCCCATGAAGGTTGGCATGGCAAGGAATCGGTAGAGAATCTGACCAATCAAATTCAAACATTACTAGCAGAATGAAACGAGTATCCCAAAATATTTTCACTTGCACCGCGATTGCTGCTCTTGCCTCATTTGGCGTGGGTTGCTCTACCGTCGAGCCCTATCAGAAAGGTAACCTGTCGGACTATACGATGCGTTCCGATCGCGACGAACTGGCTTCGGTAATGACTTCCCACATACAGTTCTCCCGCGAAGCCACAACGGGTGGCGAAGGCGTAGGAGGTGGCGGTTGCGGTTGCAACTAAGATCGATATTCTTCTGACCCAAAAATGAGGACATGATATGAAACTAATGTGGATTCAATTAGAGCTCGTGCATGCACAAGTGGGAATTTTGATTTTTAAAGAAATCTATAGTGGTTAGCCTTCATTACCTATTTTGTCGGTTTTCTTTTTAGCCTGTTATAAATCAGCCGAAACAACGTTCGAAAAATATGAACTACTTTAACCTGAAAGTTAAGCTCGTGAGGGGGCAGTTCGCAATCCTGATGTTGGGCATGCTGTTGCAGCGTTCACCAGCGGTTCGAATTCTCGTTGTTCTTGAAAAAGCCCTGAGCCAACCGGTTTCGCAGGTTGTTAGGCTGACGACTTATGTCGCCACTGCCCTGGGGGTATTTCACGCGACCGTAGGTGCGACGCAGTTTAGTACGGCTCCGGGTAATAGTCCTTTCAACGCGGAAGTCGGGAAGGATTTTGCAATCAGTTTTACGGTAACAGGAGCACCTAAAGTTCCCGCCCGCTGGGAGATTCAAGGTTCGCTTCCACCAGGCCTGACCATGGCCAGTGATGAAAATGGAACACTCGTAAATGGTAGGATCGATGGAAACATTGTTTCAGTTCAAGGAGAGCCGACCACTCCCGGGATCTTCGTTTTCAACGCCCAGGCATTCAACAACGAAGGCGATACGGACAACAATAAGTACGAAGTTCAGATCAATGTGGCGGCTGTACTTCCGGAAGTCACCCGCGATCCTGCTCCGACACGTGTTCCAACCGGAGGTCGGGCCCAGTTTTTCTTTGAATCGAATGGAGTTATTGATTCGGTTCAATGGCTGAAAGATGGGGTCGAGCTTGTTGGTGAAATCGGTTTAACCTTGATCATCGAAAGTGCGTCAGAAGCTGATGAGGGGGAGTACTCCGTCGAGATTTCCAACAGTGCGGGCTCCGTGGTTTCTGAAGGAGGCACTTTGACAATCGACGACGAAGCCGTGGCCGATCTAGTCAATCTTGCGACTAGAGGCTTGGTGGGTGCCGGCGGTGATATCATGATTGGGGGTCTGACGGTACAGGGAGGCTCTACAAAAACAGTCTTGGTTCGCGGACTTGGGCCCCAGCTGACAACTGAAATGGTTCCCGGGGCTCTAGCGGATCCGGAGCTAAAGGTATTTCAGACGCTGTTTGATGAGACGCCAGTTAGAAGCCAGCTGCTCGTGACGAATGACAATTGGGAAGAAGGCCCCAATGCCAACGAACTTGCTGAGGCATTGGATACCTTGGGTAAGAAATTGGTTCCCGGTTCAAAGGACGCGGCGCTCTTGTTGACGCTCAATCAGGGTGTTTATACCTTCCAGCTTTCAGGTGTTGGTGGCTCGGAGGGGGTGGGGTTGATCGAGCTCTTTGTACTCGATTGAGTCGATAGGTCGGTTTTCGCTACAGTCCGCCAAAAAGGTCGTCCAGCGAACGCGTCGCTTTGATCGGGACAGCACGTTTTTCCTTTGCTGACAGTGCGAGGGCATCGAGCATTTTCATGAGGGTTAGACCTTGCTTGCCATTGTTTTCAGGCTCTCTCGATTCATTGATTGAATCGGCAAATTCCTGGGCTTGAAGGAGGAACCACTCGTCTTCACTGGTTGGACTGGCATACGATTCAACCAAGGTGTCAGCGTCAGCTGTCTGCGTACGCTCTCCCTTAACCAGATCAACGGACCCTTGGGTGCCGAAGAGCCGGATGAACTGTTCTGTGGGAGCCCCCCAATGTGATTTCGGACCCGAGACATGCCCAAAGAACATGGACGAGAAATTGAGGCTGGCCCCGTTTTTGAAACGCACCATGCCGAAAACGGAATCCTCGGCTACGACGTCTGGGTCGGGCACGCGATCATTGAGGAAGAGACTGTGGCTGGAGGCCATCGCCTCTACCGGATCGGGGCAACCCATCGCGTACCAAAGGGAGTCTATCATGTGGATACCAATGTCCAGGAGTGCCCCCCCTCCCTCTTCACGGTTGCTCCGCCAGTTGTCGTTGGCAAAGGGCCACCACCCCCAGTGCCAGGAGGCTTCACCGCGATAGACATCGCCCAGCGTCCCATTGGTGACAAGATCTCGGGCATTTCTGATTTCAGGTGAAAACCGTTGTTGCCGTGCCCACATGAACGTCTTTCCGCAAAACCCGGCCGAGGAAACGATACGGGACATCTCGCTTTCATTGACCGCAGGCGGTTTCTCGCAAAGCACGTGAAGTCCCGCATCGAAGGCGGCGCTTATAGCCCGCTCGTGTAAGAGGGTGGGTAGGCAGACAACGATCGCGTCAAGATTGCCAGATTCGATTAGCGATTGGTAGGTTTCGAAGTCCTGCTCAAAGCCATACGTATTGAGTAACGAGGTACGGCGCGTTTCGTCCAAATCGGCGACCCCTGCCAATTCGACTCCGTCAATCTTGCTGAATGCAGCGGCATGCCTTTCCCCAAATCGCGCTCCTGCGATACCCAGACGTATATTATTGCTCATTTGCTTGCGACTAGAACAAGACCTCCTCTGATTGGCAACTATCCCTTGCCACAGGACCTTTTGCCTGCTTGGAATAGTCGCTTACGAGCTCGCGAAATGGGGGGATTGGATGTTCACAGTTTGAGTTTCTTGGAATGGTCCCAGTTGGACGTATCCATCGCTAGCGGTGAAGTGGTTTGCCTCCTCGGAGACTCGGGCTCAGGGAAATCGCTCCTGTTGAGAGCGATTGCCGATCTTGTGGTTAATGAAGGGGACGTGTCGCTATCCGGTGAACGTAGAGAACAGTTTGCCCCTCCAAACTGGAGAAAGCGTGTAGGCTATTTGTCCGCTGAAATTCTCTGGTGGGAGGAGACCGTGGACCTTCATTTCCTGGCCCCGCCAAACCGTGAAGCTCTTGAAAAGATGAATCTGCCCAAAGGTGCCGGTTCATGGTCGCCAAGCCGGCTTTCGATGGGGGAGCGCCAGCGATTGGGAATCCTCAGGATGCTCGACCGGACTCCTGCAGCCCTTTTGCTCGACGAACCCACTGCGAATCTGGATGAAAAGAGCGCTATTGTAGTGGAAGATATGTTACTTAGCTATATCGCTGAAAAATCTGCCCCGACGCTTTGGGTGACGCACAGCAAGGAACAGGCGCACCGCGTAGGGAATCGCATTTTGGAAATGAAGGATAGATCGTTGAGGGAAGTGGAAAGGGGGGTGAATCGAAATGAACAGCGCGATAGAGCTTAGTTTTTGGGACATTGGGTTTGCGGCTACGATAGTAGTGGGATTGGGAATACTGTTGGCTTATTATAGGCTAGGCGTTACCCGATCATTGGCGGTCGCTTCCGTTCGACTGGTGATTCAGCTGTTTGCGGTGGGCTATGTGCTCAAGTTCCTTTTCGCGGAAGGGAAGTTTTCGTATGTGGCGATTATGGCGGTCATCATGCTGGTCGTGGCCTCACGCGAAATCATGGCTCGCCAGAAACGGCGGCTTAAAGGCTGGATGTCGTTTGGTCTGGGCGCTTCTACGCTTTTCGTGTCCTCATTTGCGATCGCCCTGTTTGGACTCCTAGTCGTGGTCAAGCCGGACCCGTGGTACCTTCCCCAATATGCCATTCCGTTGCTCGGGATGATTATGAGCAACAAAATGAGCGCTATCAGCCTCTCGATGGATCGCCTGACATCCGCGCTGCACGACAGCCGGGCCATCATCGAGCAGCGGCTGGCGTTGGGGGAAACGGCTCGGGAAGCGATATTGCCCTATCTTCGGGACTGCATCCGTACAGGCATCATGCCCGTGGTCAATTCGATGGCCACTGCAGGGATCGTTGCGCTGCCGGGGATGATGACCGGCCAGATACTGGCGGGAGCCTTGCCAACGGAAGCGGTGAAGTACCAGATCATCATTTGGTTCTTCATCGCAGGGGGAGTGGGATTTGGGATGGCGGCCGCCCTAAAACTGCTCGAAATGCGGCTGTTTGACGACCGGCAGCGGCTCCGCTTGGACCGGTTGACAGGATGATTACAGAGCGGTCACCCTGAAAAGTGAATCCAAAGAATTCTGGTCAACGAATTCATATTTGCTAGAATCGATCTCGATTGAGGTCGTTTCCTCCTATGCTGATGACAATGAAAACAATGAGACTCATATTGGTGCTCCTGGTTTTGCCGGGGTTGGCCTTCGCGAATCTCAGTGCTGCCAAGGAAATCCCCTTTATCTACCTGAGCCAGGACCAGGTACTGTACATCACCGTGATCGATAATGTCTATGACGACGGGAACATGGCGGACCGGTTCTACGATATAGAGGAGACATTGATCGAGGTGCTGGATCTGGCGGAGTTTCCCATGGCGTACAAGATTGTCCGTTTTGGAGCGAGGGTGCCCAAGGATCAGCCAGAAATGCAATTGTTTGTGCACAAGTGGGGAAACAATGGGTTCGGGGAGATCGAGGTTCGGTTGAACGCGTCGCTCAAGGAAACCTCCCAGGGTCGCAGCCGGAACAAATTGGGCTATTTCCGACACGCCGATGTCGCGTTTCCGATGATGTCGCAAACGCGGACCACGGCCAAGTACAACGAGGTTCTGAGAAAGGCCTTGATAAAGCTGATTGCCGAATTAAACGACCATTTTGAATTGGAATTCGACGATTCGGATTTGGGTGGGACCTCGCTGCCGTCAAATTTAGGCACGCCAGTGCCCAATGAATGATTTGAGGTATGAGTGAGCCGAAGGATGATGCCAGCATTGAAGCTGAGTTGATAAGGCGTATCGCTGCGGGCGAACGGGGAGCGTTCGACGAACTTTACTCCCGTTATTCACGCCCTCTTTTTTCTTATGCATTTAAGTTCTTAAGAGACCGGATGATCGCTGAGGAGGTGCTTCAAGACGCCTTCGTGAAAATCTGGAGGACGTCACCTCGGTACAATCCGGCATTGTCACGACCTTTTAGCTGGGCCGTTTTGGTGACAAAGCGGCTTTGCATTGATCGCCTGCGACGGATGAAGCCCGAATCCATTGTGGAAGACCCGATGGCGCTTCAATCAAACGAGGCGATCTTCTCGCATCAGAGGTCGCCCTCAGAGACTGTGTCGGTCAACGAAGAGATCGGCCGAATGCGGTCGATGTTGGATAAACTCCCTCAAGCCCAGAAAGACAGTCTCTCACTAGCAATCAGCAAAGGGCTTACTCAACAGGAAATTTCAGACGCCCTCGGGATGCCCTTGGGCACGGTTAAAACGTCTATGCGCCGCGGAATGCAGCGCCTGAAACAATTAATGTCACATTGCTATGAATAAGGAAGAAATACAGGAAAAGGCGCTTCAGTACGCTTTGGGGACCCTTCCGGAATCGGAAATCCCTCACTTCGAATCTCAATTGAAAACGGATCGTGAATTGCAGATGGCCGTACACGATTGGCAGCGTGTGAACGAGGCAGATGCCCTCGAGTGCGAGCAGATCGAACCCTCCTTCCAGATCTACTCGAACATCATGTCGAATTTGGATACGAGCCGCTCAAAAAATGCAGCCAGCGAGGTGAAGGGTAATAGCCCCCTAATTAATTTTCTTTCCTGGGGTGGTTGGGCCGCCGCCGCTTGCCTCACTCTGTTTTTCTCCCTTTCCCCAGAACGTGGCGGAAATCCGCAGCTCGCAAGGTTCATGGATGGGTCGGAAAGCGACATCGTTTTGAGCGACCTGGGGAATCCTGAGCGCAAAGCGACCTTTGCCAGCAATCAGGATCAAGACGAATTTCAGGATCGCCTTCTGGAATTGACCGGATTGGCAGAAGCCTACTGGTTTTCAAGGGAGGGGCTTCCTCCTGAATCTGAAGGCGGAGTGGACGCACAGGCATTTACGGGCGGCTTTTCGATCTACGATCGGAAAATTAAAATCGGTGTCATCGGAATCGAGAATATCCCCGAAAGCCGACTGGGCAAATTCTATAACGTGTGGGCTAAGGCCTCTCCGGATAGCGAGCCCGTTTGGGCCGGCATGCTGAAGCAAGAGGAGGCGGGTAGCCGACTCGCCTTTTTCGACCTCTCCTCCAACGACGCCATCAAAGACATGGATGAATCGATTGCATTCTTCGTAACCGAGGAATCCGAGCAACGACCCTCCCAGCCCGAAGGAAGAGTTGTCCTAAGCGGTATCTAGTTAAAAGGGGCGACGCTTAGAGCCAGACAGCAGGTTTGCTATCCTAATCTCTTTCGAGTTGAGTGGTTGCAATATCCGCTCTCCTTAGTAGGTTCTGGCGGAAATGAAATCTGTCCTGACCCACGGTGGTGTTATATTTGCCTTCCTCCTCTTGTTGAGCGGCTGCTCGATCAAGAAAATGGCGATGAACCAGCTAGGTGATGCTCTCTCAGGGGGCGGCACGGTCTTTTCATCCGACGAAGACCCAGAGTTGGTGGGAGACGCGCTGCCCTTTAGTCTAAAGCTGATGGAGAGCGTACTTGCCGAAACCCCGGAGCATAAAGGCCTCCTTCTGGCGCTGGCCAGCGGCTTTACGCAGTACGGATATGGGTATGTGCAGCTCGAGGCGGACGAGGTGGAAGAGGAGGACTACGATCGATCAATTGAGTTGAGGGCTCGGGCCAAGGGACTTTACTTCAGAGCCAATCGCTATGGAATGCGAGCCTTGGAAGTGACGTATCCGGGTTTTGGGGAAGCGTTAAGAGCGGATGCGGAATCGGCCCTTCGCAGGGTTGGCAAGGCGGATGTGGAAAGCCTGTACTGGACTGGGTTGTCCTGGGCTGCGGCGGTTTCGCTATCACTCGATGACCCCGCCGTGTTAGGGGATCTGGCTCTGGCAGAAGCGATGATGGAACGGGCGTTTGAACTGGATCCGGACTGGGAGTACGGGACTTTGCATGGGTTTTTCATCACTTACGAAATGAGTCGCATTGGTGGTGAGGGCGAGCCGACCGAGAGGGCGACCAGCCATTTTCGAAAAGCCAAGCAATTGTCGGGAGGCAATATGGCGTCTGTCTATGTGGCCTATGCGGAATCGGTGGCGGTAGCCCAAGAGGACAAAGAGCTATTTGTGTCATTGTTAAACGAGGCTCTGTCCATCGACTTGGATGCCCGCCCCGATTGGCGACTTTCTAACTTAATTTACCAACGAAGAGCCAAGTGGCTTTTGACACGTCTCGACTGGCTGTTTTTCTAGCCAGCAGTGGTTGTCTAAGTAGCTTGACGATAATCGATTATGAATCGAGAAAAGGGGGATTCCTCCATTTGTGAATCTGAAGATCGGGGCCGATGGAGTCTCGTACCGGTGATAGGGCCCGTTAATTAATGAAACGATTCTGACGATCCGGTGTTTCATAGTACTATAACCTTGAGCTTTTCTCTGAGCTGATAGAACGACATTCATACCATGAAATTACCAACCCGACTCAATCGCTGCCTATTAGTAGCAGCCATCTTGGCAATGTTTTCGTCCCTAGTGGGGATCAGTGCCCCACTTCGGCTGGCAACCTTGGCGCCGAAGGACACTTCCTTTGACAAGACCCTTCGTAAAATGGGGCAAGACTGGAAGGCAGGAACCAACGGCAAAGCGAGTTTGATCGTTTACGCGGGGGGCAGCCAGGGAAGCGAATCTGAGCTGATAAAGAAGATGCGAATCAATCGCCTGCACGCTGCTCTTCTGACTGGGATAGGGCTCTCGGAAATTGATGAAAGTGTTGCCATATTCCAGAAAGTACCACTGCTCTATCGAAATTTTGACGAACTTGAGCATGTCATGGCGAAGATGGCGCCTGTCCTTGAAGAAAGAATACTGGACAAGGGGTTTGTAGTGCTTTGTTGGATAGATAGCGGATGGGTTCGTATTTTCAGCAAGAAACCAATTTCCACGCCCGAAGATATGCGTGAATCGAAGCTATTCACCTGGGCCGGGGACCCGAAGCAAACAGATCTACTCAAGAAAATGGGATTCCGTCCTATCGCTATAGACAGTACCGAGATTGTATCCAGCCTAACCACGGGACTTGTCGATACGGTTCCGATGCCGCCATTTTATGCGCTCGCTAGTCAAACTTATAGCACTGCGCCTTACATGTTGGATTTCAACTACGCTCCTATAACGGGAGCGATCGTGATCACTAAAGCCATGTGGAGTCGCTTTTCAGAAGAAGAACGCGCGGCGATGAAAGCGGCTGCGATTGAAGCGGGTAAAGAGATGACTGCTTCCGGTCGGAAAGAGAGTGAAGAGTCCATTCAAGTCATGATTGAAAACTGGAACCTGAAAAGCCAGAAAATGGACGATGGTTTGCGAGCGAAGTGGCAAGCGATCTCAACGGAGGCGTATGGCCATATCCGCGACAATACGGTTCCGGGTGAGATTTGGGATCGGGTCACGCAAATCTTGTCGGACTATCGGGCGGTAGCCCATTGAGAGATAGCCTTAATTCGCGGTTCTAGTTCAGTTTCACTGAGTTGCGCGGAGGCAAGAGTTACGGTGGGAGATCGTTAGCTTTCCCCTTGCGTTTCGATCAGCGACCTCTAGCAATTTCTCGTGGAAAAAGCGGACGACTCCTCTTCGTCGAATCAAAACGGCAGATCTGATAGATCGGGACTGGCAGCCAAAAGCCACGCGATCTGGGCATCTACGGAAAACTGGCTGATCTCAATCGCATTGGGAGTCATGATGGCTCTTCCGCTTTTGGAAATCGCATTGCGGCGATTTAACACGGGCGTTTCCGGGTCGGCTGAAATCCTGCAGCATCTCGTGCTCTTCGTCGCGATGGCTGGAGGAGCGATCGCTGCGAGAGAGAATCGACTGCTTTCCCTCTCTACTTTTACGGCGTTCCTTAAAGGGCCATTGGCGATTGCCGCTCGTACCTTCAGTTCCTCAATTTCCTTTTTTGTGACGCTTGCTATAGGAGTCGGGTGTTACCAATTTATCAATACCGGTGGCATTGGTGACGACGTCTTGTTCCTTGGCGTTCCGGTGTGGGTTTTCATGGCCGTGATGCCTATTGGATTCGCTATTCTAGGCATGAGAATCGTCTGGTTCAGCGGTTCCTCATGGTATTTGCGCCTGATTCCGATCGTTGTAGGGATGGCTTTGTACTTCTTTTGTACGCACTCTTTCGAAGAGGTTGAAACCTTCGTATGGCCTTTGATCGTGCTCCTTGTTTTGGCGACAGTTGCTGGGGCGCCGCTCTATGTAGCAATTGGGGGTATGGCCTTGATTATGAATTGGGGCTGGAGCGGGTACTTCCCGGAGGAGCGGGTTGAAATAACGATTCAAACCCAAGCCCAGACACTGTACGGGTTTATCAGCAATCCTCTACTAGTCACCTTGCCGCTCTTCACCTTGGCCGGTTATTTCCTTGCCCAAGGGGATTCTTCGAAGCGCCTGATTCGGCTGATTCAGTCCATTTTTGGTGGAGTGCGAGGAGGGGCTGTGATCGTGACAGTTCTGGTGTGCGCGTTTTTCACGACGTTTACCGGGGCCTCAGGAGTCACAATCCTCGCTCTGGGAGGACTTCTGATGCCAGTTTTACAGTCAGCGGGATACAGCGAGCGTTCGAGCATCGGAATGTTAACCGGCGCGGGATCTCTCGGGGTGCTATTCCCTCCTTGTCTCCCTCTGATCCTGTACGCCGTCGTCGCCACCAACACGAAACTGGTAAGTCTGTCGCTTACGGATGTATTTCTGGGGGGCGCCATTCCAGGAGCGCTACTCGTTGTGATGACGATCGCGTGGGGCGTTTGGCGGCAGCCTCAGGCGAGCATTGATCGGACGCCTCTCGACTGGGCGGAGATTGGCAAAGCCTTCGTTGCGGCGCTGGGGGAACTTTTTTTGCCAATTGTCGCGCTTTTCGCCCTGTTTAGCGGTTTTGCGACGCCAATTGAGGCTGCTTCGGTCTCAGCGTTTTACGCGTTTCTGCTTTATCTGGTTGATGCGAAATGGGTCCGCAAAGCGCGGATACGAATAGAGTTGCCACAGATGATGTCGGAATGCGGACTTCTTGTTGGAGGGGTATTGCTGATTCTAGGAGTGGCGATGGGACTGACGGATTACCTCATCTTCGCGATGATTCCGGATCAAATGGTGGATTGGGCACAGGCCACGATCGAATCTAAATTCCTCTTTCTGTTGGCTTTAAACGGAGCCCTCATATTAGTGGGCTGCCTGATGGATATTTTTTCGGCCATCATTGTGATCGTTCCTCTGATTGTCCCTCTCGGTGTTGTATTTGGAATCGATCCGGTTCACCTGGGGATCATCTTTCTTGCGAATTTGCAATTGGGCTACCTCACGCCACCCATCGGGATGAATCTGTTTCTGGCATCCTATCGATTTGGCAAGCCGATGTCTGTCGTGATCAAAGCGTCTTTGCCCTTGTTGGCGGTGTTCGTGATTGGTGTTCTGCTGATCACTTACGTTCCGTTTTTAACGACTTGGCTGCCGGGTTTATTCAAGTAGCGATCCGATGAACATTGTTTTGTTCGAGGATGATGAGATTGGAAAGCGATTCGCTAGAGACGATGAACGTATCCGTCACGTAATTGAAATTCTGAGACGAAAAGAGGGAGGAGATTTTGACGCTGGCGTGATTAACGGAAAGTGCGGAAAAGCGGTCCTAACCCGGATTGAGGAGGAATTCGTCGAATTGGAATTTGATTTGAATCGTGAAGAACCTCCTTTGCCCCCGATAGACCTTATAGTTGGTTTGTCGCGCCCGCAAACCAATCGGAAAATTCTGCAAGAAGCGACTTCAGTGGGAGTGAGACGACTTTTTTTTGTCGTTACCGAAAGGGGTGAACCATCCTACGCCCGATCGAAGCTATGGACTACGGGAGAATGGAAACGACATATTCTTTCAGGCGCGGCCCAGGCGTTCACTTCTCGCATCCCGTTGGTAACTTTTGGGGTCGGCTTGGAAGAGGCTATTGGGCAACTGGGCGATGGCGGCAACAAGGTCGCATTGGATAACTACGAAGCGAAGCAACACGTTGCTGATCTGAGTTTCACTAAGCAATCTGTGGTTATTGCGGTCGGTTCGGAGCGTGGCTGGACAGAAGCCGAGAGAGATCTGCTCAGAAGAGAGCATTTTAAACTAGCGCACCTGGGTAGGCGTCCCCTTCGAACAGAAACCGCTGCTTTGGCGGGGCTGGCGATTCTAAATCACCGCTTTTGAAAATTGTTGTTTGAACGGCGCTTGAAGGTTGTCGACAGGGATAGTCTACTCCAACCTTGCCATCATGTTCGCTTGTAAAAGCAGGCAGTTGGCTGGTTGTTTCCTTTACCTAGTCGCTTTTTGAGAATCCATTCGTCAGGAACAATTTCAAGTTGTCCTGGCATTTCAATTATGGCGATTCCATCCTCGTCGAGGATGCGATCCAGTGTAGAGAAGAGAGCGGAAGCGGAAGATTCAATCATGTCGTAAGGAGGGTCCACGAAAATGAGGTCGAACTTTTCGTGGACCCTCCTTA
>JAUHWE010000032.1 GCA_030424825.1 Verrucomicrobiia bacterium | reverse complement strand
CGGCCAGTTCGCCAGCGGGGCGGGCAAAAAGGCGGGCGAGTTCTACACCCCGCAGGAGGTCAGCACCATCCTCGCCAAGATCGTCACCACCGGGAAGACCCGCCTCAAAAACGTCTACGACCCCACCTGCGGCTCCGGTTCGCTGCTGCTGCGCGTGGCCAAGGAGGTCGAGGAAGTCGGCGGCTTCTACGGGCAGGAAATGAATCCGACCACTTACAATTTGGCCCGGATGAACATGATCCTGCACGGCGTCCACTATCAGCGCTTCGATCTGAAGAATGAGGACACCCTTGAGCATCCCGCGCCCGAGCACGCCGACCTGCGCTTCGAGGCCATCGTCGCCAATCCGCCCTTCTCCGCCAAGTGGTCGGCCAGCGCCATCCATGAGAATGACGACCGTTTCAGCGCCTACGGCAAACTGGCCCCCAAAACCAAGGCCGACTTTGCCTTCGTCCAGCACATGGTTCACCATCTTGACGATGGAGCTACCATGGCGGTCGTCCTGCCCCACGGGGTGTTATTTCGCGGAGCAGCAGAAGGACATATCCGCCGCTACCTCATTGAGGACCGCAACTGGCTCGACGCCATCATCGGCCTTCCGAAAAACGTCTTCTACGGCACGCCGATTCCCACATGCATATTGGTCCTGAAGAAACAGCGGGAGAATACAGACGACATCCTCTTCGTTGATGCGAGTGAGCATTTTCAAAGCATTACCAATCAGAACCTACTGCGACCCGAGGACATTGAACGCATTGTCGGCACCTACCGGAAGCGAAAGAGCATCGAGAAATTGAGTTACGTCGCCAAGTTGAGCGAGGTCGCCGAAAACGACTACAACCTCAACATTCCACGCTACGTCGATACGTTTGAAGAAGAGGAGCCAGTGGATTTAGTAAAGGTTACAAAGGAACTTGCGGCGCTGGAGAAACAAATGGCTCCGATAGAAAAGGAAATCGCGACGTTCTGCGACGAGCTTTCTATTCCAAAACCTTTCTAAATGAACTCCAGCGAAACAATCGAACCACCGATCCGTTTTCCTGAGTTCAAAGAACCGTGGGAAACGAGACCTATTGCGCACATTTTAAAAAGGTGCTCAACAGCAGTAGAGTTAGAACCGGAGACTCAATACACTCAGATTGGTCTTCGCTCCCACGGTAAAGGGATATTTTACAAGAAGCCTGTGACTGGGAAGAGTCTCGGGAACAAACGAGTTTTCTGGATTCAACCAGGCTGCCTCGCATTGAACATCGTCTTCGCCTGGGAACAGGCGGTAGGGAAAACAACCGAGAGAGAGCGTGGATTGATCGCCTCACATCGTTTCCCGATGTATGCACCAAAAGAGAAGCAGGCCGACATTGATTTCATGGTCAGGTTCTTTCTGCGTCCGAGAGGAAAGCACCTGCTAGGCCTAGCCTCTCCTGGTGGAGCAGGACGAAACCGAACACTCGGACAAAAAGAGTTCGATAAGCTCAAAGTTGTAGTCCCCTCCCTCCCCGAGCAGCGGAAGATTGCGGATTTCTTGACGGCGGTGGATGGGCGGATTGGGCAACTGATCCAAAAGAAAGCCCTGCTGGAGGACTACAAGAAAGGCGTGATGCAACAGCTCTTCACCCAAGCCATCCGCTTCAAAGACGAACACGGCAACGACTTCCCCGATTGGGAGGAGAAAAAGTTAGGGCAACTAGGTGACATTATCACCGGCGGCACCCCCCAGACTTCAGACTGTGAGTTGTATGGAAACGACTACATGTTTGTTTCCCCTGCGGACATCTCAAACGCTAGATTTGTCACGACAACTAAGAAAAACCTAAGCTCCCAGGGATATGAGAAGGGGCGGCGTGTCCAAGAGCGAAGCAGCCTCTTTGTCTGTATTGGATCAACGATCGGAAAAGTTGCTCAGGCAGCCAAAGACTGCACTACGAACCAGCAGGTTAATTCAATTGTTCCGAACAGAGGGAACAGTGCAGATTTCGTCTATTCACTCTTAGAGTACCATTCTCCTCGCATCAAAGAGTTAGCAGCCACTCAAGCTGTACCAATCATCAACAAAACAACGTTTGCAGGATACTCTCTGACAGTGCCGCATCCCGACGAACAAACCAAGATCGCCGATTTCCTTTCCGCCCTCGACCGCAAGATCGAAAGCGTCGCCACCCAGATCACTGAGACCCAAACCTTTAAACGCGGACTGCTCCAGCAGATGTTTGTTTTATTCATTCAAAGATGACTCCATTAGTATTCAGTTATCGAATTCAATGCCAACGACGACTTGGTAATTCAGTATAGAAAAATGTCTTTCCCCGTATTCACAGTGGATCCCGAGTGGGTTTTGGAATCCGAGCAACTGGGAACCAAGGCGAAATTCTGGTTCCGGGATCGTTCCGACCACGACTCAGAGGTTGCCCCGTTTCGCAAATCGGAATGGCTTTTCAAATACCCCACCGAAGATACGGGCCAGCATTGGGCAGAGAAAATTGCTTACGAAATCGCCTGTAGGATGAAGATCCTCGCCCCGCGAGTGGAACTCGTTGAAATGGATGGGAAGCGCGGTACCGCTACAGAGAATTTCACCAAAGATGGCTACGATCTCTTTCTCGGAAACCAGATTCTCGCCGGCTTCGTACCCGGCTATGCTCCCCACCAAAGATGGAGTCAAAACGATCACACCATCGGTCGAATTTTCGAGGCGATCGACAATCTCTTTATCGATAAAAACACGGGCCGGAAAACACAGGAAAAGCTAGCGGGTTATCTACTATTGGACGCTCTCATCTGCAACGTCGACCGCCATCATGAGAACTGGGGCATCCTCCGCAAAAGAGAAGGCGAGTCATGGAGAGGACGACTCGCCCCCAGTTTCGACCATGCGTCCTCACTGGGAAGAGAGCTCGTCGACGATGGAGGAAAGCAAAGCCGCAAACGTTACCTAGAAGAATTGGGAGTCGCGAAATACTTGGAACGCGGTCGTTGCCCTATTTTCGTTGACGGCACCGGCAAACACGGTCCCTCTCCACTTCGGTTGATCGAGCGTTGCCTCCAAATTGATGAACTAAGACCCAATTTCGAAGCCGCACTGCCAAAGCTCCATCATCTCAAAACTGAGGATTTTTCAGAAATCGTCGATCAAGTACCTACCGATTGGATGAGCCCACTCGCCCGCGAATTCGCGTGTTCCCTCTTGAATTCATCTTTTTCCCAACTTACTTCTTTAAAATGAACCAAGCCCGAACATTTTACCTTGGTTGGCAGGCTCGCGACTCCCGGGCTTGGTATCCCATTGGTCGGCTTGACGCATCCGCGGACCGAAGCCGGTACTGTTTTTCCTACACGCGTGGCGTTCTGGACGCTAAGAAGCACGATCATTTCGCTCCGCTTTACGATTTCCCAGAATTGGAAAAGCACTACGAATCGGATGAGCTGTTTCCACTCTTCAAAAACCGGATTATGACTCCTGGCCGCCACGATTTTCGGGACTACCTCAAACTTCTCGATCTGAGCGGAGAAGAAGCCGATCCCTTGGAAATTCTTGCCATTGACGGCGGGTATCGCGCTACCGACTCCTTTCAAGTCTTTCCCAAAATTCAGAAAGAAGCGGATGGTAGCTTTCATACCCGCTTCTTCCTGCATGGTGGGCGCCACACCAATCCAGATTCTAAAGCTCAGCTTAACAAGCTCACTCCGCACCAAAATCTCTATGTAAGCGCAGAGCTCAACAATCCTGCCACCGGTTTAGCCGTTCAGCTTCAGACCGAAGACTACTACATGCTCGGGTGGGCTCCGCGTTACTTGGTCAATGACCTCGTGAAAGCCATGGCAAACTCCCCTGGAAGACTCGAAGCCAGAGTTGTCCGCGTTAACCCTGCTCCCGCCCCGTCTAAACAACGTGTGCTCATCGAACTCTGCGGAGTTTGGCCTGAAGAGTATCCGCCGATGGAGGGCAATGAATTCACCTTGCTCGAACCATATGCCGAGAAAAGAGAATCAACGGTTCCGGTTGACTAAATTAAACTCACATCGGTCGTAGAATCAGAGCTAAGCATCAGCTAGCCGTTTTTAAATAAAGTGAATTAGCTCATTGTAAATAAACGACTTACACCCGTTCTCAGCAGAAATTCGCGTCTAGAATTCAGCTAACTAGCTCTCATAGTTGCTCTTCTAGCCGAGTTACATTTTAGGAGCTCTAGAAGCTCTTCTCCTGCCTAAGACAAAATAGGGTGAAATAAGAGTAAACTGCAAACATTTGAAAATAAGCAATTTAGGATGAATTCGGCTCCTTAAGACAAGCTAAGCGTAGATAAGACAAAATTAAGCGTAATCGTTTCTGAATAAGAACTAATTGACTCACGGTTGACCAATTTAGTTGACCCATAGGTTGACTGATAGTTTACTGATTTCATGTCTTATCAGCCGCAGTTTACCATCACCCCGGGTCTTCTTTCCCTGGTGGAGGAGATTGCGGCCCTGCGGGAGCGGATCGAAGGGGCATCGGTAGCCCTATCCTGGATCCCCAACCTGCAGAAGGACACCCGCGTTCGAAACAGCCATGCCTCCACTGCGATCGAAGGCAATCCTCTCACGCTTGAGCAGGTTCGTGCCTTGGAGGAGGGCCGCGAGCTGGTCGCCTCTGACCAGCGTTCCCAGCGAGAGGTGCTGAATTATTTTGCCGGACTGCGCTACGTCGAGAAAAACGCCCATCTGAAGAAGATCCGCCACGAGCATCTCTTTGAGCTGCATCAATTACTCGCAGATGGCGTAATGGATCAGGGGCGGGCGGGCGCCTATCGAAACATCGGTGTCCAGATCGGCAAACACATGCCCCCTCCGGCGGCGGATGTGTCACCCCTGATGTTCGAACTGCTAGAATGGTGGAACGGCGAATCCAAGCAGCTCTCTCCAGTGTTGAGTTCAGCAATCCTTCATTACCGCTTTGAGGACATCCATCCCTTTGCCGATGGCAATGGACGCACCGGTCGCGCACTGGCGTTGTGGGATCTCTACCGCCGTGGATTCGACGCCCACTATCTTTTCTCTGTGGACGAATACTATTGGGAGGATCGCCCTGCCTACTATGCCGCGCTTTCCCAAGTTCGCGAGGCGGGGGATGATTTGACCCAGTGGCTGGAGTATTCCGCCAAGGGCCTGCAGGAGATTGTGGGACGGGTTTGGCTACGCCTGCAGAAATTCCAAGCCTCATCGAAAGCGAAGATCACTCTCACGCCGCGCCAGGAACATCTCCTCGGACTGCTCAGTGATCACGGAAGCTTGGCTCCTGCCGAAATCTGGAAGCACCTGAAGGTCTCTCGCCAAGGAGCTATGAAAATTATCACGCCGCTGCTCGAAGCAGGTCTCATCGAAAAACGAGGAACCCAGAAAACGGGCCGCTACTACTTGGTTCAGCCATGACGCTTTCCACCCAACCTGAACAAGTCCTCGAAGACAACCTGGTCGCTCAGCTTGTCGGTCAAGGCTACGAGCAAGTGTCCGTGACGGACGAGCCATCGATGCTGGCGAACCTTAAGGTGCAGCTGGAAGCCTTCAACGGAGTGACGCTGACCGAGGGGGAGTTCACCAAAGTGCTCCATCATCTGAATAAGCGGTCCGGAGTCTTCGCCAAAGCGCACATTCTGAGGGACCGGATGAAGCTGACCAAAGAGGATAGCGAAACGGTTTATCTCGAGTTTTTCGACTCGGCCAATCCGCTCCGCAATCGCTACCAGGTTACGCAGCAAGTGAAAGGGGAAGGACACTACAAGAACCGCTACGATGTCACGATCCTCGTTAATGGCTTGCCGCTGGTGCAGATTGAGCTGAAGCGGCGCGGGCTGGAAATGAAAGAGGCCTTCAACCAGATCCAGCGCTACCAGAAACACAGCTTCTGGAGTGGGCACGGGCTGTTCCACTTTGTGCAGCTGTTCGTGATTAGCAATGGGGTGAATACGAAATACTACGCCAACGCGCGGCGGCAGTCGTTCAAGCAGACTTTCTACTGGGCGGAGGAGGACAACACTACGATCCGCGAGCTGGCGCCCTTCGCCCAAGCGTTTCTCGACCGGGAGCATCTGGGTACGATGATCGGGAAGTACATCGTGCTCAACGAGACCGAAAAGATCCTCATGGTGCTGCGCCCGTACCAGTACTACGCGACTGAGAAGATCATCGAACGTGTAAATTCGTCGCCGCCGGAAAAGGCAAATGGCTACATCTGGCACACGACCGGATCCGGCAAGACGCTGACTTCCTTCAAGGCGGCGCAGATTATGACCGGTCTGCCGGAAGTGCGCAAAGTGGTCTTCTGCGTGGACCGAAAGGATCTGGACTACCAGACCATTCGGGAGTTCAACGGATTCAGCAAGGGAAGCGTCGACAGCACTAACAACACGAAAAAACTAGTCAGCCAGTTCGCGGATGCCGATACCAAACTGATTGTCACGACAATCCAGAAACTGAATACTGCGATCAGCAAGAAGGCCTATCTTGCCAAGATGGAGGCCCTGCAAGACGAGCGTGTCGTCTTCATATTCGACGAGTGCCACCGGAGCCAGTTTGGCGATACGCACAAGCGGATCTGCTCGTTTTTCCGCAACCACCAAATGTTTGGTTTCACCGGTACGCCCATTTTCGCTAAAAATGCTGTCACAAAGGACCGCAAGAAGCGCACCACAAAGGATCTTTTTCACGAAAAGCTGCACTCCTACGTGATCACCGATGCGATCAAGGACGAAAACGTGCTGAAGTTCGCGGTCGAATACGTGGGTCGCTACAGCATGGCGGAAGGCGCCCAATCGAGTCGAGACGTTAAGGTTGCGGAGATCGACACCAAGGAAGTCATCGAGGACGACCAGCGACTCGAAGCGATCACAAATTTCATTATCAACCACCACGATACGAAAACACGCAATCGCGCGTTCACAGCGATGTTCTGTGTGGGTTCTGTGGATATGCTGATTCGTTACTATGAGATGTTCGACCTCAAGAAAGAAGCCGGGCAACATAACCTACGCATCGCCACGATCTTCAGCTACACGACCAACGAAGATGACAAAGGCGCGGACGGGCTTCTTGACGAGGATGGAGAGATAACCGGTGGCAAGGTCGGCAATCCGCACACCCGAGAGAAGCTCGATGCCTTTATTGGCGACTACAATGCGATGTTCGGGACAAAGTTCTCCACCAAAGACACGCAGTCATTCTACAACTATTATCAGGACATCGCCAAGAAAGTGAAGGAGCGGAAAGTCGACATCCTGCTTGTCGTAAACATGTTCCTCACCGGCTTTGATATCAAGACCCTGAATACTCTCTACGTCGACAAGTCCTTGAAATACCATGGTCTTCTCCAAGCCTACTCACGCACCAATCGCATCATCAACGAACTAAAGTCGCAAGGGAACATCGTGGTATTCCGGAACCTAAAGGATCAGACCGACGACGCGATCGCCTTGTTCTCCAACGTAAACGCTAAGGAAGAGATCTTTGTCCCGCCTTACAAGGACTACGTAACGCAGTTCAACAAAGTAGTGGTAGCGCTTCTCAATCTGGTTCCTACCGTGCGAAGCGTGCAAGACTTGCCGGACGAGGAGGCGGAACTGAGTTTCGTGAAGATATTTCGCGAACTGATGCGTCTCCGGAACATCCTGGAATCTTTTTCGGAGTTTGACGACGAGGACCTCGCCCTTACCGCGCAGCGATTCGCCGACTATCGAAGCGCGTATCTAGATCTTTTCGACAAGGTGAAGTCCGACAATCAGGTGGAGAAGACATCCATCCTGAACGATATCGACTTTGAGTTGGAGCTCATCCATCGCGATGTAATTAACGTTCAATACATTCTTTCCCTCCTGGCTAATTTGTACGAGGCGGAGGAAAGCGAACGGCCCGCAATCAGAAAGTTTGTTCTCGATACCGTCGCGGGAGATATTCAACTCCGCAGCAAGCGAAAGCTAATCGAGCAATTCATTGACCGCAACCTGCCCAAGGCACGTAGTTCCGCGGAAATTCCGGACAGTTTTGAAGCGTTCTGGGAGCAGGAACGAGTGAAGGCGTTCGACAAGCTCTGCAAAGAAGAGCACCTCGATGCGGACAAGCTGAAGAAAGTCGTCGACCGCTTCGTCTACACAGGAGAAGTGCCCCTACCCGATCCCGACATCGTAGAGCTCATCGATCGACCCTTGAAACTTGCCGAACGCGGCCCCACCCGGAAACGCGTATTGGAAAAAGTCGTCGACTACGTAGCCACTTTTATCCGGGGAGTCGCGGCCTGACTTGTTTCGTTTGATCAGAAAATCTAAAAATGCGACAAGTCTGAATCTAGTGCATGAACGAATCAGCAGAAAAATCGATAGAGCGAATTCTAAAAGGTGATTTCACGATTGGCGATGAGCAGGATCTCGTAGAGAACATAAGAAAGAAGCTTTCACTACCGCTCACCCACGAACAGATTATCAACATCTTGATGGAGGGCATGGACGAGGAGCTAACGATGGAGCAAAGCAAAGAAACCCTCATCTCCGCCTGAACGAGCGCGTTTAAGTAAGGGGCAGGCCAAGGCCAATCCTATTCTATTCTCTTCAGTCGTTTGGGTAGGGGTTGATGCCTTTTCTTATTTGAAAGCTGTGGGCGATGCTTTGGGCGGCAGCGAGAGCTTGCTGGGATACGGGACCGTCAAAGAGCTCCGATACCGTTTCCCTAAATAGTATTAGCCAGCGTTGAAAATGTTCTTTCTCAACATCGAGAGGAGCATGTTTGGCCCAAGGGTTTCCTGAATATTCACCTCTTCGAAAGAGAAGATGGGTCCAAAAGGCATACATCGTCGGCATATGCTTGTCCCAGTCCTGAACCGCCTGGTCGAAGACCGGCCCAATCAGGCCGTCTTCGCGAACCTTTTGGTAGAAGGTATCCACCAAGAGCTTGATGGATGCTTCGTCTTCGATATCGCTCAGGACTGATTGGCTCACCGTAGGGGTCTTTCCATTACTACGATACCATCGGAATCGGGCGCCGTACATTCGGTTCCTTAATCGCTTTGATCCCGTTACTCCCGTCCACCAGAACGAGTTTGGGTCGGAAGTCATCGATCTTTGATTCTTTCACTTTAGTATAGCTCGCGATGATCACTAGGTCGCCAGGCTGGGCAAGATGGGCCGCCGCGCCGTTGAGACAAATTTCACCCGGCTTGCCCCAGATCACGTAGGTGTGGAACCGGTTTCCGTTGTTGCAATTATAGACATCCACTTTCTCAAACTCCACCAGGTCCGCCGCTTCACAAAGTGTCGGGTCTATGCTGATAGAGCCTTCGTAGTTGAGATCCGCATCGGTAACTACCGCGCGATGGATCTTAGATTTTAGCATGGAGCGTTTCATAGCTTTACCTTTCTCGCGTGTTTCTAATTCTTCTCGATGGGATTGAGCTCCAGCATTTTGTTAACGCCTTGAAGCACCAAATCCGGGATAATGTCGTCAAAAATATTTTCGCCTCTATAGAGCTGGGAATAGCCTCCCGTCGCCACAATGCGGCATTGCTTTCCGCTAAAAGCTTCCTTACCGATCCGACCCACCAATTCCTTTACCAAGCCGAGGTATCCAAAATACAATCCTCCCTGAATACTTTCGATAGAAGATTTCCCGAGGGCCTTTTCCGCATTCACGATTTCCACATGGGGCAACTTCGCCGTCTTCGTTCCGAGCGCTTCCATAGCCAGACCCAGACCCGCACAGATGGAGCCCCCAAGGTACTCCTTTTCCTCGCTAACCGCATCAAGGGTAATCGCCGTGCCAAAATCGACCACGACGACGTTTTGGTCGGGATAAAGTTCAGTCACTGCAATCGCATTTGCAATTCGGTCGGCACCTACTTCGAGCGGGTTGCGTGTCTTGATTTTCAACCGCGTCTTTACTCCGGATTCCAGAAAGAGCGGGTCCGTATCGAAATACTCGCGACAGGCAATCTTTAGGGTGAACAGCTCCTCTGGAACCACGCAGCTCACCCCGATTCGCCGGATCTTTTTGGAATCAATCCCCTTCTCTCGCAGGGCAGAGACCAAAAACAATCCCATTTCGTCGCTGGATACACGGTGCGACGACTCCTTGCGGATCTGCATGAGAAGCCGCTTCTTTTCATCGTAAACCGCTCCATGCAGCTGGGAGTTCCCCACATCGATACAAAGATTCATGACAAAGACCCTTTCGTCTGTTGCAAAACGCTGAGCGGCCAGTTGTCGATCAAGCGAACCCCTTCCAGACCCACTGCCCCAAACCGACGACCCTCCTCGTCGACGACATACTCCACGTCAAACCCAGCACCGCGAAGATCCGCAATCGCATCTTCAGGACAGGAGGCGGCACATAAAATCTTCGGAAAGGCGGCCGCCTTTCTTCGGGCGACCTCGGTAAGCCGACGATTTCTCGAGCTCAGCGCCAATCCGTCTTCTGCCCGAGCCGTCTCGCAAGCGACAATCTCAATGGGCAGAAAAAACGCGTCCACCATTCCCTTAACCAGCCGTAGTTGCTGGTAGTCCTTCTCGCCAAAATAGGCCCGCTGGGCACCCGATAAATTCAGCAGTTTCAGGACAACTGTTAGAACACCATCGAAATGCCCCGGTCGCTGCGCGCCTTCCAGGGAAAGCGAATCCAAGCTCTCGGAAACTTTGTAGCGATAGGAATCTGGATACATCAACTCGTAGTCCGGAGCAAAAACCGCGTCAGCCCCTAACTCCTCCAGCAAAGCGAGATCCTGCTCGAAATTTGCAGGATAGGTCTCGTAATCGGACGCATTGTTAAACTGCGTCCGATTCAGGAAGATGCTCACGGCGGTAAAATCGTTCTCTGCTAGCGATCGTCGCACGAGAGAGCTATGGCCTTCGTGGAGACCACCCATGGTAGGGACAAATCCAAGCGAATGCCCGTTGAAGCGCTTGGACCGCAGCTCCCTCCACTCACTAATACTTCTGCAAACCGGAATCATGGCTTGTATTCTCCATCTCCAGGATACGCTCGGTCGCGAACATCTTCGCAGTACCCTTCCACTGCTCGCGCTATCATTTGGTCCGCGTCCATATAGCGACGGGCAAACGGGGGCTCGAAATTAGAATCCAACCCCAGTAGGTCGTTGATTACCAGAACCTGACCCGACGTTTCCGGACCGCTTCCGATTCCGATCGTCGGAATAGCGAGAGCCTCAGTCACACGTTCCGCCACTTCACCCGGAATGCACTCGAGCACGATTGAGAAACAGCCCGCTTCCTCCAATTCCAGCGCTTCGTCGAGCAAGGTCTGGGCGGCGCCCCCATTGCGAGCCTGCATCTTGAATCCGCCGAACTCGTTAACCGATTGGGGAGTGAGCCCGAGATGGCCCATCACCGGTATGCCTCCATCAACCAGATGGGTAATCAGCTCAATGTTTCCGCGGCAACGCTCCACTTTGACCGCATTCGCCCCAGCTCGCATCAGTTTGGCCACCGCGTTCGAAGATGACTCGATTCCTCCCCGATAGGAGAGAAAAGGCATGTCGGCGATGATTACCTTTCTCGGAGCCCCGCGACGAACCGCCGCCGTGTGGGCTTCCATCATCTCGACCGTTGCATGGATCGTGCTGTCGTACCCGTGCATCACCATGGCGCAGGAGTCGCCTACGAGAATTGAGTCAATGCTCGTCTCGTTTAGGATTTTGGCCGTAGCTGCGTCGTAGCACGTCACCATCGTGATCGGCTCGCCAGCGGCTTTCCGCTTAAGAAAATCTGGAATCGTTTTCATTTCGGGTGCCTGTCTTAAGAGATCAGGATCCTAGTGAAGAGGTTTATTAGAAATTAATTCGTCAGTCGAAAATGGGCGATCACTGGGAGGTTTCCTCAATGTCGCAGGTCGAACGTTCATGAACATAAACGGACGAATATCAATCTTAATTGAAGGTTTCACTCACAACCGGACCGCAAACCGCCAATAATGAGGTTGAAAAGCAGTCAGGAGGCCCCGAGTCTGTCCCCACTCAATCCATGGCGGACCTAATAGTACACGGCGGCAAACCACTCAGCGGAAGCATCACCCCTTCAGGGAACAAGAACGCGGTATTGCCGATTCTTTGCGCGAGCCTGCTTTCGTCAGGCCCCGTGGAGCTGTCGAATATCCCAGCGATCACCGATATTGAGAAGCTGGTCGCCTTCTTTCGCCAGATCGGCTCGCAGATCGACTGGAATCGCGAGGCAAAAACGATGCGGCTCGATCACTCTAATTTAGATAGCTCGTTCAGTGCGAGCGACCTCCCTCAAGGGATGCGTTCCTCCGTGCTTCTTTTCGCTCCACTCCTTTACCGGTTTAAAAAGATCTCATTGGATTCCAACCCCAAGGGTTGCGCCTTAGGCATCCGGGAACTCGATCCCCACCTTGAAATTCTCGCCCAGCTGGGCGCGAAAATCTCCCACAACGGATCTCTGGAAATCTCCATTAGCGACCGATTCAAAGGCGCGGAACACTGGGCGGACTACATGTCGGTTACCACAACGGAGACGTTCGTAATGGCGGCCGCTCTCGCCAAAGGAAACTCCATGCTGACCAATGCCGCGAGCGAACCTCACGTGCAGGACTTGTGCCGCTTTCTGGAAAGCATGGGCGCGAAAGTGAAGGGTATTGGCACAAGCGTCCTCAGCGTATCCGGCGTCGACAGCCTTTCCGAGACCAGCGCCCAGATCAGCTCCGACCACCACGAGGTTGCCACCTTCCTCGCTCTCGGGGCCATTACAGGAGGAGAGGTAATTGTCACCGACTCCAACTCGAAACACTTCGCCCTTATCGGCCGCAGTTTCGCCAAGCTCGGCGTGGAGATTCACCACGAAGGCGACATTGCGGTTTGCCCCGCAGAACAGACTTTTCGTATTCAGCAACCATATACCACTAATTTGCTTCCCAAGATCGAAGCGGCTCCCTGGCCCTATTTTCCGGTTGATCTGCTTCCGCTTATGATTGCGCTAGCCACCAAGGCAGACGGAGTCATGCATTTCTGGAACAAGGTTTACGAAGGCGGGTTTTCCTGGATACCGGAATTGACCAAGTTTGGGGCCCACGTGGTGACGAGCGATCCACATCGCATCATCGTGTTTGGAAATCGTCCCATGCGACCCGCTTCGGTCGAGCCTCCCTACATCATCCGGGCCGCAGTGGCTCTCTACATGATGGCGGCCAGTATAGAAGGAAACAGTATCGTCCGCAAAGCCGATCCGATTCGGCGGGCCCACCCGTATTTTGCAGAAAACCTGCGCAAGCTCGGCGCGGATATCGAATGGGACGAATAGAGGCTGCCTTTTAGTCCACTAAGGCAAACAAGCGATTAGAGTCTTCCCAAATGTCCACGTGGTTCGCCTCGAGGTCTATTTCACGGTCCAAGGACTTCAGTGAGGAAAGAGGTCCCCTCAGCGACGCGATGTACAGGGTACAAAGCGCTCCGGTCTTGCGGTTCTTCACCTGCAGGTGGGCAGCCTGTTGGCCTTGGAGCTGACAATAACGGGCCCCAATAACCTCGTAGGCAGAAAGCAGTTTTTGCTTCACCAACGGAGTAACGGAAAACGCGAGTTCCTTGAGCCCTTCTTGGGCGTCTTCAAAGGAGGCCGTTTGCACCTCGAAATTTTTATTCCCATTATGACGCATGGCGATCTCTCCAGCGACGTCGAAAAAGAATTCCTCGTCGTCGTAGCTACGCCCCATCTGGAAGGAAAATGCCATTACGATCGCGGCAGCCGCAGCCACGGGTACCCAGTATTGCCACCACGTCGTACCGCTACGTCGTGGCTGGGCCTCTCCCTGCTTTAGGATCCTCTGAACTTTATCAGCAGACAACTTCTGGTTCAGATAGAAATCTCTTACTGTCTTGTCTATATCTTGCTCATTCATGGCAGTATAAATCTTGCGGCTATTGGCTTTCTCGGAATTCGCTTCCAAACGCCTTGGCGAGTTTCTGGCGCGCCCGGTGTATATGGCTAAGTATCGTACCACGAGGTGAACCCGTTCGTTCGGATATTTCGCTCGCGGTGTACCCCTCGACTACATTTAGGAAAAGCGCTTCGCTTTCCTCTGGCCTTAGTTTGGCCATCAGCAGTTCCATGTCCATGGAGACGCCCTTCGATTCCAGCTTGCCGTTCTCTGGATGCGAATCGAGCGGCTCAAACTGGACAATCTTGCTCCGACGTTTCTGATCGTAGAAGAGATTTCGAACAGCCCGGAAGAGCACCGGGGTTCCCTCGACTTTTCCGTAGGCTCGAATCAGTTTCATCCACGCCTGTTGAACCAGATCCTCGGCATCTTGATGGTGTCTCGCAATGGATAGCGCGTAGCGATAGCCCGCCTGAACCAGCTCGGCATCACTCATGTCTCGCTGAGTCTTAGGCTTTTCGGAAGTCATAGTCTGAGATTTCGAGTATTCGTCCGTAATAGAAACCGCTAACGCGCTCATGTTCAAATTCCTTTTCTGTTGATTATCCAAAGCTGGATGAAAATTAGGGATCGCTTTTCGTAAATTGCACTGACACACCCGCCGGCAATCGAACGGCTGCGTCAAAACAACGGAGGCTTTTGCTCATTGATTGCTCGTCTCTAACAATCCCCCAAAAGAAGGGCGTGCTATTTTCTCGAATAATCCCCAACTTGCCCCGGCCCTTGCGGCTCAATCCGGCATTTCGAAAACCGAATAAGAACAACTAACCCTTTGTTTCATAACAGGTTAATAGATCTAATGATAACGGCAAAAACCGTGAATGGCGATTCTTTCAGATTTTTGGTGTTTTTCGGAAAAAAGCCTAGCAGGCAGATGAGTGAATCGGTTAGCTTTCCGGAATGATCGCTCTCATCGTAATTGCCGCCCTGTTCATCCTTTTCGTCGTTATCGTCATTCTGTGGGCCATTGGAGCCTACAACAAACTCGTGAAACTGCGTAATCGCTTCAAAAACGCATTCTCGCAAATCGACGTGCAGCTCAAGCGTCGCT
>JAUHWE010000673.1 GCA_030424825.1 Verrucomicrobiia bacterium | reverse complement strand
CTCCCCACCTACGGTGTGGCTGGCTAAAGCCAAAATAGAGAAAGAATGGCTTCCCATTGGGAACCTTATCCAAGGCCGCGCCTACCTTGTCATCCACCTCATCGATCGCCTCTCCTTTTGTTCCTACCCCTCTGACAAAATGGTCGAAGCGCTGCTCGAAGGCCTCGTCGCGCATGCCCAACTCCACCAGCGCATTCGTCACATGCTCCAGATCTTTATTCCGCCCATCAAGGTGCTGGTGACGCCCTTCCAATCCGACCCAGTACCCACTGCGTCTCAGAATATCCGTGAAGAGAACCGTATCTGTTCGCGCCGGCTGGGCAAACCGAGTGGCAGACAAACCCACCGGCGATCGCCCGGCGAATATCGCAATACGCGAGGGTGCACATTGGGGTGCCGCAGTATACGCTCGATTGAACAACATTCCCTCCGACGCCAGCGTATCCAGATTCGGCGTGATATTGAAACGCTGGCAATTCGCGTCCCCGTACGCTCCCACATGCGGTACGCTATGATCATCGGAGAGAATCAACAGTATATTGGGACGTTCCACAGCCGCAGCGACCAGAGTGTTCACACCACAAAGAAAGCTTAGAAGAAAGAGGTACTTATTCATTATGGGAAGCGCACTCAAAGAATGCTCTACCACGATATCTAGCAACCAGCCATATCTCGTGCAAGCCCCGAGGCGTTTTAAGGTTACTATACCCAGCAATCGTAGGGCCAGCGCTCGCGCTACGCCGCGTTGCAAGTGACGAATTTCTGATTCAAATACGCGGCACAGCGCAAGCTCTGGCCCTACAATTTTTCTGAATCCAAGAAACCTCGATGTCCCTTCACTACTCACAACTCAAAGCCGCTCAGCCATCTCTCGTATCGCCTTTACCTCCACGCCCTTCTCATTAGCGATCTCAAGTGCTCTCGCCAAACGGCTTGGAGCCGATCGCCCCTTGCATTTGTGGTGAGGGTCACCAAGCAACCCCTGAACCAATCCCTCAAGAAGCTTCTCTCGCGGTAAGTCCTGGCCTGTAAGTGCCTCCTGCAAGTCGATTACGTCACTCGCAATATTCCGAGCTAGCTGACGGTTCTCGTTCCAAAGCGTTGAAGTTGTCGCCCCATCCTCAAGTGCCAGCCCCGCGATGTTAGTGGTCAAAATGAATACATTTTTTTGCACAAGTTGGATAAGCAGCTCCTCTTCGCTTTCCAATACGGTACACGGAATGTCAATACCGACGAGCGCCTCGGCGATCCAGTTAGCCTTGGGTCCAAATATCGGTGTTGGCAGAAGCGGCTTGTAGTCCATCCCCTTTTTCTTTTCGAACCATACCGAAAGAACGGTTGGATTCTCAATTCCAAGAACCTCCCAATCCTGAGGCAGCAACTCGTTCTGAATAAGGACCAATCGATCCCGCCATTCATCAGGGACCGTTTCCACTACAGAGGAAAAATCCTTTTCTCCCACACCCACGACTACCATCAAGGGATTCGGGACATTCTTGGCCTCAGCGACGATATCCATGCGTCGCGTCACCGGCACGACCGGATGCCCAACACTCAGGAATGCTCGGGCAAGCACGCCAGCGACTTCTCCAATTCCAATGATAACTATCGGATTTTTCATTCTTTAAGAAAATCTATCGCAAAGTTTAAAACGAACCTCTCTCAAGGAGCTCCATTAAACGTACTGACTTTTTCCGCAAGCGAATCCATCTCTACCTTATAACTTAGATTGTTCGCCTGATTCACGTTTTCCTGACCATCGATAAAGTGGTCGTACAGCTCTTTGGCGACAACTTTGTTGGTGCGCGTATCCGTCCATTCCACGTATCGGTAGCGGTCCGTTTTAATCGCATAACCCATGATGTTCGAACCTCTTGGATACTGGCTGCGGGCAAAGCTGCGGATTGTGTTCTCAGGATTCTCCAGAATGGGAAGCAAACTCGTCCCCTCCAAGTCTGCTGGGATGGGTAGGCCCGCGAGGTCACAAAGCGTCGGAAAAATATCGAGCAGCTCGACCAGCGACCCGGTTCGATTTCCCTTCCGGTACCCCGGAGCGGAGATCATGAACGGTACCCGGCAATCCAGTTCAAAGTTAGTGTGCTTGTGCCACAGGGAATGCTCTCCCAGCTTGAATCCATGGTCGGACCAGAAAACGATAATCGTGTTGTCCCGCAACCCCAACGCATCCAAATCGCTTAGCAAATCTCCCAGCAAGCTATCGATGTAGCTGACGCAAGCGTAGTAGCCATGACGCAACTCTAGGGTCAGCTCGTCTGGAATATCCCCTTTCCATGGTACACCTTGATAGGATCTCAGTTCACCATTGGTATGGAGGGCGTAGGACGGTACATCCTTGGGCGGGTAAGGATTTCCGGGAAGCTTAATATCTTCCCTGTCATAAAGTTTCCAATACTTTTCCGGAGCATTAAACGGCAAGTGCGGTTTTGAAAATCCCACCGCTAAAAAAAATGGGGTCGACTCTTCTGCTAGCCGCTTCAGCCCGGCCCTCGCATTGAGCATCATCGCTCCATCACTGTACTTTGAATACGAATTTTTTGCACTCTCGACCGCCGGGCCGTTTTTGGGACCTCCCAGGGACTTACCGGCTTTTTCGGCTGCGGCCAAACGCTCGCGATTCAATCGCTTGGCTTCTCGATTCTCCTCTAGCATGTATTGCTGACCCTCACCAAAACGGTGTGGAGGGACAGTCCATGATCCGGGATCGCCACTATGCCCATGCCCATTGTGGTAGATCTTGCCGTACGACTCCGCCACATAGCCATGCTGGCGAAAGTGTTGCGGAAGCGTCACGACATCAGGCGCGGCCACACGCAGGTCGGTGTAGAGGCTGGTCACGCCAATTGTGTCAGGCAACTTCCCCGTCATCAAACTCGCTCGAGAAGGATGGCAAACCGCTTGCTGGCAATAGGCTCGATCGAAGAGGATGCCCTCTGCCGCTAACCGGTCAAAGTGCGG
>JAUHWE010000031.1 GCA_030424825.1 Verrucomicrobiia bacterium | reverse complement strand
GCCCCTTCAAGTCAAAGGTGTACGATATCCGATTCGACAGCATGGTCATCGTCGAGCTCGCTGCCGAATGGGAATTGGCTACCTCGCGATTCAGCTGACCGAACCGCATGAGCATGCTGTCCATGCAAAAGCCGCCTACGAAAACACCCGTTAAACTCCCTCTAAGTTCTGACTCGATTAGCCCCCCATCCTCAAACGCCTCCCAGGTTACTTCTAAAAGCATTCGCTGTTGCGGGTCCAGATTCTCCGCTTCACGAGGGGAAATCCCAAAGAAGAGAGGATCAAAGCGGTCTATCTTCTCCTTCAGAAAACCGCCCTGCTTCACATAGGTCTTCCCTGGTTTGCCAGGATCTTCGTCATAGAACCGCCGAATGTCCCAACGCTCCGGTGGAACATCGACGATCGCGTCCTTCTTCTTTCGCAGCAAGTTCCAGAATGCTTTCGGGGACGAAGCCCCACCCGGAAACCGGCAGCCTATGCCAACAATCGCAATCGATTCCTTCTTCATGTTTCGAAACTACTTAAAATCCAATACAGCCTGTTCCCATTTCAGCTTGGCGGCATCCAGTATTTCGCGGCCAATGGCCTCGATCACTGTGGCAACCACCGCATTGCCAAACTGCTTGTACGCTTGCCCCACGCGGGGATCTATTTTAAAGCTTTCGGGAAACCCCATCATCCGACGACACTCGATTGGGTGTAGTCGACGAACCACTCCATCGACAAGATAAGCACCCGTTTTTGCGGCAGCTCCTCCCCCATGAGCCGACAGCGTAATACCATGCCCTTCAGGAGAGTAGATCCGTTCACCCTGTCCTCCCTTGTTGATGACTCCTATCTGAATAGGCTTACCCGGCCTATTCCTGAGATTTTCTTCAATCTCCGTTTTCGTAATTTTAATGTCACTACGTTCAATCGCTGTGCTCCTGACCTTCGACTTGGGTAGCAATACATCCCTTACAGATACTTTACTCCTGACAGGTTGAGGAAACGAGAATTCACCGGAAACCACGTCATCTCTAATTCCGACAATATAGAGACGCTTTCTCGCCTGCGGGACACCGTAATCCGACGCATTTAATATCGCGTGTTTCGCTTGATAGCCTTCACCTTCTAGCATCGACAGTGTCCGCCTCAAAGTATCACCATTGCGGTGCCGCGCATAGTTAGCTACATTTTCGAGAAACACTGCTCTCGGCCTTTTCGCAGATACGAGCCGCATGACTTCAAAGAACAATGTACCCCGAGCATCTTCGAAGCCGAGCTGCTTTCCGCTTACTGAAAATGGCTGACATGGGAAGCCCCCACATAGCACGTCGTGCTCGGGAACATCCGAAGCTTCGATCTTAGTAATGTCTCCCGCCGGCTTTTCCTTGAAGTTTCGTTCGTAAGTCGCCGCGGCATGCTTGTCGATTTCAGAGCTAAAAACGCATCGTCCACCCAATCGCTCCAACCCAATCCGAAAACCCCCAATGCCTGCAAAAAGATCAATAAACGTAAACATCGCGACAAACTCAAACGATTCGGGCCAACGCGTTAGTGGAGACTTCACGCACATCTCGCAGTATCGTCTCCCTATTGAAAACCCCTTCGCGAAAGGTAGCTCTACTATTCTCTGACTGAAAGTCGAAACCGATCAATGCGCGGCCAACTCTTTCTCCCGTGTAACTATAATTAAAATACACAATACTCGCGTCTTGACAATTGCTGAGAAGAAAATCGTGCAACGCGCCCGCCCTCTCAGGAAATTCAATTTTTATAAAGCAAGGATATTGGATCAGCGACGCGTCGTAGTGGATGATCCGAAACTCAACATCTTCATCCCCAGTGGCATCCTCGAATGCAATTCCCAAATTTTTGAGCTGCCTCTCGAGTACGGAAAATTGCTGCGGCATCGCATCAATTCCGATTACAGGGGTTGCTTCAGTCGGATTGGAGAGCCCGTGCTGGAACTCGATGATGTTCACCGATTCTAGAAATGTCTCGAGCAAATGCAGCAAGGCCCCCGCCCTTTCCGGGATTCTAAACCGATAGTATTTTCGATGAGCCGAGCCGATGCCCGCATGTCGGACGATGTAAGGCAGTTGCCCGAAATCCATATTCGACCCACAGATAATAGCGAGGGCCTGCTTGTCCTGAACCGAATCTTTCTCTTTCAGCCAGCCTGCCAGCCCCATCGCGCCCGCAGGTTCCGGAATCAATCTCTGGCTTTCCCACAGGAGCTCAATCGCGGCACAAACTTCCGCATTGGTAACTGTGATAAACCGGTCCACCAGTTGCCGGCAAAATTGGCTCGTCAAATTGCCCGCTTTCTTAACCGCTGTCCCATCACAAAATACATCCACATAGTCGAGAGCAACCGGACTGCCGGCAGCGATTGACGCCGCCATGGAGGCCTGTTCCACGCCTTCGACACCCACGATTTCGATGGAAGGATAGTAGCGCTTGAGCCAACAGGCCACACCTGCAGCCATTCCTCCACCACCAATTTGTAAATACGCGATCTCAAAATCGCCCTCACCCGCCATTACGACCTCATCGGCTAAAGTCCCCTGGCCCGCCATTACTGCCAGGTCGTCGTAGGGATGGATAAACGTTCTCGCTTCTTTTTCAGAAAACGCATGGGCGGCCTGCGACGCATCATCGTAGGAATCCCCCTCCAAACGGACATTCACCGAATCGCCGCCCAACCGCCTCACCGCTTCTTGCTTCATCAAGGGAGTCGAACGGGGCATAAAGATTTCCGCCCGGGTTCCCAATGCCTTGGCCGCCAGAGCGACCCCTTGGGCGTGGTTTCCGGCTGAGGCGCAAACCACTCCCTCAGCCATCTCCTTATCGCTCAATAAACTCATACGATTGTAAGCCCCCCTCCATTTGTAAGCATGGATTGGAGACAAGTCTTCCCGCTTGATGAAAATCTTGTCACTCCCATTCAACCGGTGCAATGGAGTCGGTCGAGCGATTTCATAGACCCGCTGGCGCGCTTCCAGAATCGCCTGAAATAGGTCGTCAACCGATGGATACGTTAAATGGCTATTCTCAGATTCGCTCATACTGCGGGCGTTATCGTTGAGCATGGTGGAGAAATCCCCATACCATAAGCACGGCAAACGTGCCTATCCACGCGGAAACATACGCAAATGGCCCGACTTCAGGAATCAGCATAGCGATCAACACAGCAAGCACTGTGGCTACAATAAGTGGGAAGATGATAACCTTGCCCAGTGGCGGAGGCGTACGCATAATGCACGATCCAAACAGCTTTCAGAGGCTTGGCGACCCTTTTCCATTCGCACGCCAAGAGATTGATTCCCGAATGTTTTTGACGAAATTCGCGAATCGAGATTTTCGTCCTAATCTTCCCCAAAGAGCCGCTCGATTTCGCGTCGGTCCCGCTTAGTCGGACGGCCTGTCCCGCGGTCTCTCTGCAACACTTTCTGTGCGGCGGTCTGCTGCAGTAGTAAATAGGCTTCAGGCGGGGTCAGGTCTTCCATGAATTCTGGGACGAGCTTGGCGCCCACCCGCTTCTCCACAAGCCCTACGACTCTCAGCCGTTTCGTGATCGGACCCGTCTGGATTTCGACTATTTCCCCCACTTTAAGGCCGTAAGAAGGCTTCACTTTCTCATCCCGCACACGGATCTTGCCCCCTCGACAAGCGTCCGATGCCAAAGTCCGGGTCTTGAATTGCCTAACTGCCCACAACCAACGATCGATTCGAGCTTTCGCTAGAGGTTCTCCGTTCATCGAAGTCGAGCGGGACGTATCGTCGTTTTTGGAAATCTGATCACCACGAAATCTAATAACTAAAAATTTTGCGTCTGAATGCTTTTCTGTAGGGGCGTCGCTTGCGGCGACCGCAGAACCTGCCTGATTCCTAGTGTGATACGCGGTCGCCGCAAGAGGCGCCCCTACGAAACTCGAACTACTGGACACTCTACTAGGCGATTATTCAACGAACAAATGAGGTTACGTCGGTCGCTATTCAGAGTCTCCTTCCCGGCATGGCACAAATCCTAGCCTGCCGTTTCTCGGTTCAGGCTGATTCCAGACGCGAAAAAACTCCCGCTATTCGCGAGAGCCTTTTCTGGGTCCCTTTCGAGATCCTTGTACACCTGCCTAACTGGCCATAAGCGACTTCAATTCCGAAAACATCAAAGCGCTCTGGGATATAGTACGACCCGGATGCGTCTTTTAGTTTCCAAAATTCGCGATTTTCCTTTCAACCGCTCCTGTGCTGGTCCAACTATCGTTTGAACGCGTCTAAATCGTCACACCGTGTCTCGCTCCCCATCAAGCTACGCGCATTCTCGCTTCGATCCGATATCGCCCCTTTGCATAATCGCTCTGTCGATCATAGGCGTTTTCTTCATCTACAGCGCTCAGCACTATCAGCAAAGCAACGACTGGATTAAACAAATCGCGTGGATTATTATCGGCTTCACCGCTTACGGAGTCATTTCCCTCGTCGACTATAAAATATTTCTCAAGTACTCCCATTGGTTCTACTTCCTCGCACTCTTCCTACTGGCCCTCGTGAAATGGAGCCCTTTGGGGGTAACGATATACGGTGCGACTCGGTGGCTCGATGTCGGTCCGACCAATATCCAGCCGAGCGAAATGGCCAAGTTCGCCTGCATCATCGTTGTGGCTAGCTTTCTGACCCGATCCGAGATCTCAACGGTGCGCGATTCGATCCAAACTCTGGCCAAAATGGCGCTTGCGGTTTTCGTTCCCTTCATCTTCATCTTGTCCCAGCCCGATCTGGGCACATCACTCGTGATTCCTACAGTCGTGTTCGCACAACTTTACGCCTCTAATCTTTCAAGGTCCTTTTTCACCACTGCGTTCGCCATTTGCGCCGTACTGGTGGGGCTGGTGGTGCTCGATACTTACAATTTCAGCAAGTACGTGACCGCCGAGAAAACGGAGGAACAGGTCGTTGAGCGTCCTCACTATTGGATTCCAATGGACGACTACCAGAGAGAACGAGTAATGGGGTTTCTCTATCCCGACAAAGTCAATCGTCGCGACGAAGGCTGGAATCGGGAACAATCAATTATATCCGTTGGATCCGGAGGCTTGACAGGTAAAGGCTACCTGAAAGGCAACCAGGCCCATAACGACTTCATTTTCTCCGTCATCGCGGAGGAAACCGGCTTTTTGGGAAGCGTAGTCGTGGTATCTCTATTCGGCTTGCTGATCGGAAACAACATCCGCATCGCCACTATCGCTCGCGACCGTTTCGGTACGCTTCTTGTGATGGGGGTGGCGACGTTGTTTACGATTCATTTCTTTGTGAATATCGCAATGACGATTGGACTGATGCCCATCACAGGACTACCGCTCCCGTTCTTAAGTCACGGAGGCACCTTCATGGTGAGTTGCTGCGTCCTGCAAGGACTGGCGCAAAGCGTGTACCGATTTCGAAAGGAGTTCTAGCAATGCATCAAACCCAATGCCAGCGCCTTGTTGATACGCCAACAACCCATGAGGAGGAGCCTTCTGTAAACTCAATAACATTACAGAATGAGCGAAAATACAATAAACACCGAGCCATCGGACCATTCAAAGGAGCATGAAGAAGAGCTTAGAAAACCACCTTCACGCAAACCGGCCAAACCGGTCGACCAGGCGAAACTCAAGCAAGAAGCGGGCAAGCGGGCCAAAAAGCGACCGCTCCTGACGAAGATTGTCGAAAAGCTGAAGAACAATAAGCAACCCTACCGGGAGCTTATCATCAATGCGGAACCTCTGGAAACGCGGGTGGGCCTTCTGGTTGACGGCATACTAGACAAGTTCGACATCGAAAGAAGACGCAGTGCCCAGCGCATCGTCGGGGGCATCTTCAAGGGCCGGATCAAGAATCTGGATCCCGGCCTAAAAGCCGCATTCGTGGATATCGGCCTGCCCAAGAACGCATTTCTCCACTACTGGGACATCCTTCCCCAGGCAGTCGATTCTTCCGTGGAAGTCGTTCGGGTGAACCGTTCGAGCAAGAAAAAGAAGCAGAAGAAGATCACCATTGCTGACATCCCTAAACATTACCCCATCGGGACGGAGATCGTGATCCAAGTCACTAAAGGACCTATCGGCACAAAAGGACCCCGAACGACGACCAACCTCTCGCTCCCGGGCCGGTTTCTGGTCTTAATGCCCTACTCCGACCAATGCGGCATCTCCCGCAAGATCGAGGATGTCAAGGAGCGGAATCGGCTGAAGAAAATCATCCGCGACCTCACCATCCCGGAAGGTATGGGAGTCATCGTCCGCACTGCGGGCGAAGGAAAGAAAGCTCGGTACTTCGTGCGCGACTTGCACATTATGCTGAAGACTTGGGACAAGATTCAGGGCAAAATCGATACCGTCAAGGCTCCCTCTTGTCTCTACAAAGAGCCCGATCTGAGCGAACGTACCGTGCGCGACTTCCTGACAGAGGACGTGGATCGCGTGCTGATCGATAATCCAGTCGACCATCAAAACATCATCGATGACGTCAGCCAGATTTCAAAGCGGTCGACCAGCAAGATTCATCTGTACCAGGACAGTATCCCGATTTTCGAGCGCTACAATATCGAGAATCAAATCGAGCAGACATTTCAACGGGCGGTGCCTTTGCCCTCGGGTGGAGCCATCGTAATTGACGAAACCGAGGCCCTGATCGCCATCGACGTCAACACCGGCTCGCACAAAAACAAAGGGAAAGAGAACGACACGATCTTCCAGGTCAATCTAGAGGCGGCAGCGGAAATCGCCCGCCAGATCCGACTCCGCAATATCGGGGGTCTAGTCATCATCGACTTCATCGACATGAAGCAGCGGAAGCATCGCAATGCGGTTCTCAGCAAGATGCGCGACCATATGGCTCTGGATAAAGCAAAGACGCATATACTTCCGATCTCTCCTCTTGGGATCATGCAAATGACCCGGCAACGCATGCAGGAGAGTGTCTCCTCTGGCTTGTATACAGATTGTCCCTACTGTCGCGGCAAAGGTATCGTGAAATCGGCGACAACAGTCAGCGTTGAACTCCAGCGGAAGCTTTCCGGAATCGTTCGGAGGGCTCGTAACCGGACCACTGACGCCACCAAAGCGATCAAGCTCCGCGTACTGGTCAACCCAGCGATCATCGATCGTCTCCGCGAAGAAGATGCCGATCTGCTCATCAGCTTAGAGAAGGACTACAACGCGCAGCTTACATTCCGTTCAGACCCTCATTTCCACGTCGAGAACTACCGCGTTATCGATGTCGAAACAGGAGCGGCCTATGGATAGATAAAGGGCTTCCGTATGACGAATTCCATGAAAGATCCTCTCATCGATCCCAAGAATCTGATTGAGGAACTGGGCGTTGAAGGGCTCAACCACTACTCGGACGAGTACTACAAGCGACTCTACGACGCGAGAATTCAACTCGGGAAGCCTTTCTCGATGTTCGCCCATACCCCCCAGCTTCTGGTGAGGCTGGGCCTTATGCTAGAGAGCCTTCGCATTAGTCCAGGAATCAAGGTCCTTGATTTTGGGGCGGGTACTTGCTGGATATCGAAGGCGCTTTGGCAAATGGGCTGTTCGGTCATTGCAACCGATGTATCCAAGGAAGCTCTACGGCTCGGGGAATCGCTTTTTAAGGATTACCCGATCCCCAACCAGCCTCCTTGCTCATGGGAAACCCGTCTATTTGACGGCCATCGCCTTCCCTTGGAAGACGAAGAGGTCGACCGCATCATCTGCTTTGATGCCTTCCATCACGTACCCAATCAGGAGGAGGTTATAAAAGAGTTCTACCGCGTTTTGCGAAACGGAGGAACAATCGTCTTTAACGAACCGCTCGGTCTCCACTCCACAACGCCTGATTCGCAGATGGAAATGAGGGACTTCAAAGTTCTGGAAAACGACTTGGATATGACAGAATTGCAGTCTCTCTTTTGCGAGGCCGGCTTCGATGAACCCACCTTCAAAGTCGCAGCGAATCCGGAATACAGGATGACCTATAACGAGTGGCTGAGTTGCAAAGCGGGTGAAATCCCTGAGCCCTTAGCCAACGCGCTTTCGCAGTTTCAACAGAATAGCGGCGTGTTTTATTTCCAAAAAGGAAATATCCTCAAGGATAGTCGCCAAACCGACGGACTAGCCCACGAGTTGGAGATTTCCGCCGACAAGCTCGCATTCAAGGCCGGGGTCCCGCAAAAGATTCAGATCTCTTTCAAGAACGTGGGCGAAAGTCGATGGCTCGATAAAAATGATGGGCATATAGGCGTGGTCAATTTCGCCTCGAGAGTGCTCGACTATCATTCAAAGGAAATCGTGATCGATAACAGCCGATTCCGGATTCCAAATGAGATGGAACCGGGAGATTCCTTTTCCGGAGAGATTTCGGTCCCAATCGCAATATCCGAACCCGGACGCTACTGGCTCAAGTTCGATCTTGTTTCGGAAGAGGTTTGCTGGTTCGAATCACTCGGATCGAAACCCACCATCGTGGAGATTACAGTCGAGAGCTAACTCGATTCCCAATTTCAGAAGCCGATACCCACGGTCTTCGTTCGAACGCGGCAAACATACATGTCCACTGTCATATAGAGCGTCGATCCATCATCCCCCCAAGTACAGTTGCTGGAGTGTTCGCCCGTTTCGATTCTCCCCAATAATTCACCTTCGGGAGTAAAAATGTAGATTCCACCTGGGCCGGTCGCCCAAAGATTCCCTTTTTGATCAACCGTCATACCATCTGGATTTCCCACACCGTCCTTCTTGAATTTCAGCGCATTGAAGAAGATGCGGCCTTCACCGATTGTCCCGTCCGCTTTAACTGGATACGAACGCCAAATAGGAGCGGCACTGTCGGATTGGGCAACGTAAAGGGTTTGCCCATCCGGAGAAAGCGCGATTCCATTAGGGCGGGTAAATTCCTTGGTCAAAAGGACAACTTCTCCGCTAGGTCGCAGCAGGTACACCCCACAGTAATCCATTTCCCGACGCGGATCGTCCTGTCTTTCAGGCAAGCCGTAAATGGGATCGGTAAAATAGAGATTCCCGTTTGAATGGTAAACCAGATCGTTCGGGCTGTTGAATCGCGAACCCCGGTAATTGTCAGCCAGTGTTCGCTTACCGCCGTCTTTCGTCAAAACAGAGACGCGCCGATCCCCATGCTCGCACAAAGTCAATCGTCCCTTGGCATCAAAGAGCAACCCATTGCTTCCCGGCTCTCGACCGTAATCCACGATGCCGGTATATCCTGCGGGTTTTAAATATTCGCTAAGGCCTTCAGCCTCGCTCCATTTCATGACTACGTTTCGCGGAATATCGGAAAACACTAAATAGCGCCCTTCCTTGTTCCATGCGGGTCCTTCCGTCCACACGAAGCCAGAGGCGATCACCTCAATTTCGGCGTCTTCATCAATCAAGTTACCCAAGCGCTCATCGAACCGGTTGATCTTGCCAAGGACCGGATAGTTACTCGGGGTATCGGTGTTTCCCAAAAGGGCGGTGCCTAGCGTGGCACCGGCGAGTACGAAAAGGGGAAGAGAGCGTCTCATTTCCCTATTCTCCAAGCGGGATCTCGATTGTCCACTCCCTTTATTGGCCTTCAACTCCCATTAAGATAGAGCTTTGTCGGAACTACAGCGGATCACTCATTGACTATTCAACCACCCCAAGAAACTATTTCCACGAGTTTATCTTAAAGGCCATGAAAACATTCTTTTTCGCTCTCATTCTCGGTATATTTATCGGAGCTACGATTACGACCTACTACAATTCACCCGAATCATTCGACGAATTGATCTCATCAATTTCGGGGGAAGCTTCATCCGCTTCGGACAAGCCAAAGTCGAAAGACGAGATTGTCGACAAGGCGAAGGATTCGGCAGAAAAGATCGCGGAGAAAATCAAGGAGGGCACCCAAAATCTTCTCGAAAACACAAAGGAAGAGCGGGCTGAACTCGTGGAAAAAGGAAAGGATCTCGTCGATTCCGCCAAGGATGCGACCATCAAGGCCAAGATTGCCGCGAAGCTGAAAGAGGACTCCTCGATCGACGCCAGCCGGATTGAAATCGATGTAGAGAACGGATCGGTCATACTTTCCGGAAAAATAGCTTCGCGAGCAGAGGAACGGAAGGCGCGGGACATCGCTTTGGATACTCAATCCGTCAAGGATGTTAAGTCACAACTTGAAATAGCTCCCTAATCTGCTGGATGCGTCAAACCTCCTTTTCCCGATTCCAACCTGTCTATATCTGAAAATTTTCCATGCGTGTTTTAGTCGCATTCGATAAGTTTAAGGACGCCTTATCCGCCCGTAAGACCTGCGAAATAGTAGTTCAAGCGCTCCGAAAATCCCGTCCTGACTGGGAATTCGAAACCGCACCGCTAGCCGATGGCGGAGATGGGTTTTGCGATACGCTTACCGGGTGTGTTGACGGTGAGTTTCATGAGGCAACGGTAACGGGTCCCCTTCAAAATAAGGTTCAAGCTCGATTCGGGATTGTCATGGCCAACCGACTACAAGATTCCGCACTAGGTCTTCTTGGATGGAGCCCAAACACCGGAAAAATCGCCGTGATCGAACTGGCCGAAAGCAGCGGTATCTCCCTTACTCCCATCGCCAATCGATCCCCTTGGACAACGACAACAGCGGGTCTAGGAGAGATCATCCTTTCCGCAATTGATTGCGGGGCCAAGGGAGCCATTATTGGACTCGGAGGTTCCGCCACGCATGATCTTGCGCTAGGGGCGCTTTGGAAACTCGGATTCCAATTTCTAGACAAGCGAGGAGCCTCCATAGAGAAAGCCCCGACTCCAGAAGTTTGGCCATTGATCGAGCGTATCGAAGCGCCTTCGGCAAATATTCGCATTCCTGCAGGATTTCAGATAAAACTCGCTTGCGACGTCGAAAATCCGCTTTTGGGGCCAAACGGTGCAGCGGCCGTTTTTGGGCCCCAGAAAGGTCTGGCTCCTTCACGATACGAAGAGCTTGAAGACGCCACGTTGCGTACCGCCCAAATTCTCTGCAACGCTCGCTCGACAGACGACTCAGTCATGAACCAACCGGGAACCGGGGCGGCCGGCGGAGCCGCTTTCGGACTTAAAGTAGGACTGGATGCCCAAATCGTCCCAGGTTACGAGCTGGTTAAGAACTGGATTGGGCTAGAGTCCAAATTCGAACGAGCAGACATGGTCATCACCGGCGAAGGACGATTCGACACCTCTTCGCTTCAGGGGAAGGGGCCGGGCGCCTTGGCCTTGGAGGCGATTGCCAGTAAAAAGCAACTCTGGGTACTGGCAGGCAGCTTGGGTGATTTAGGAGATTCCGATTTTCCAACCCACTCGACTCGCGCAATTTCCCCGAACGGTTTGCCCCTCGAGGAAGCTCTCGCAGCGACTGGCAAGAACCTCGAAAACGCCATTAAATCGATTTTCGGGAAATAGTCCGTTTCGCACTCATACTCAACCGCACGGACCCTTGTTTTAAAGAGGCAATCCTTTGCTAATGAGAACAGGAAAGTCGCCGATCTATAGGAGTGTATAAACATTCGTTAAAATCCGGCGCCAATTCCATTTAGTGCTAGCTGATTGAAACTAACTCTTCTACATGCAAACCCAAGCGAATCCGCGCCCGAGTCAAACTCGCTAAAATGCTCATCCAATGAACGTTCTTGAAACCGAACCTGCTTATGACCGTGAAATACGGGCCCAGCGTCATGTTCGAATCAGAAGAGCAAAGCAGTTCCTCCGCCCGCTTCCAAGAAAAGCGACGCTTCATCGTTGGCCCATTTTAAAGCGATTTGCCGATACGGCCCGCAAGCGGCCCTACCTTTGGTCCTTTCGCACACGTGAGGTCAGCATCTCCCTTTACCTCGGCTTCGTCATCGCATTTCTACCGATCGTCGGAATCCAGTTCATTCTCGCTTTTGCTGCTGCCTGGACACTCCGGGCAAATCTCCCCGTGATAATGGGCACGCAACTGGTTACGAATCTTGCTACGATGTGGGCCATTTATCCTGCTCTCAACATTTTCGGCAAACAAATCCTCGATCTTCTGGGTTTCGGGAACACCGAATCCAGCTTTGGGCAAGTCGCCGTTTCGACCGTAGTGGGCGGGGTTTCCGCTGGTATCGCGATCGCCCTCATTTTCGACGTAGTTTACCGAATCGCCTTCTCCCGCGCAAAGAAAAGCCAGATAAATCTAAAGAGAATACTTAAAAAGTAGCATTCCGGTTTGCCCAAAGGTCCATTACTACCCAATCTCCGGTGCTAACGATGGCGATTTCGCTAGTTTCTTCTCTATGATACGCGCATTTACTCTCACTGCATTCCTGGTATTCGCTCAGGCCACGTCCGTATTTTCCCAGAATCTTGTTCCCCAAATTTCCAATACCGCTCACTTGGCGATTCATGCCCAGAGCGGTGGGTATCTAAGCCCTCAAATCAAACTCGGTATCGATGTACTTGCCGACCAGAACTTTTTTCCCCTGCTGGGAAAACGAGTCGGGCTACTCACCCATCCCGCAGGAGTCAATCGATTGGGGATCTCCACCGTGCGGATTCTCCAGCAAAACAAGTCCGTCAATCTTGTGGCTTTGTTCGGTCCTGAGCATGGAATCTATGGCAATGAAGAGGCGAACGAACCGATCGACAACGCCATCGACCCAAGGACAGGGCTTCCGGTCTACTCCTTGTACGGCAAATATCGCAAGCCGACTCCCCAAATGCTCTCGGGCCTCGACGTACTGGTCATAGATCTTCAAGACATCGGAACCCGTTCATACACTTTTATCAGCTGTATGAAACTCGCGTTAGAGGCAGCCTTCGAGAACCGGGTGGAAGTCGTCATTCTCGATCGACCCAATCCACTCGGCGGGATCAAGGTCGACGGGCCTCCGATGGACGACCACTGGAAAAGCTATGTGGGCGCTTTCAATGTCCCCTACGTCCATGGACTTACGATTGGGGAACTTGCTCGAATGGCCGTTTCAAAGCCAGGGGTTCTCGACATACCAGACTCGACCCGCCGCGCAGGTAAACTGATCGTGGTTACCATGGACGGATGGCGTCGCTATATGAGCTGGCCCAGCCTTGGTCTAAAATGGATCGCCCCTTCCCCCAATATCCCCGATTTCCCCGCTGCCGTCGGCTATGCGATGACGGGGCTCGGAGCCCAGATCGGCAATTTCAAGCATGGGATCGGGAGCGAGTACCCGTTTCGGATTCTCACTCATACCAATGCCACTCTAGATCAGCTCGAAACGGAACTCAAACGGAGATCGATTCCGGGTTTAGCGTTTGAACGCAAGACGTTTCAGAATGGGGGAAATACAGGATTGTATGTTAAAATCGCGGACTGGAATGCCTGGAATCCTACCGAGCTTAGTTTCCACATGATGCAAATCACTGCCCAATTCGATTTCCCCAACCCTTTTGCCAACGCTACGAGCAACCAAGGCGATTTGTTCAACAAACATGTAGGGTCGTCGAGCTGGTGGAGAGAGATCACGCAAAAAGGGGCCAATGCCAATCGCACGGGTTTCGTTGTCTCGTGGCAACGACAGGCGAGACAATTCCAGATTCAAAGCCGCAACTACTGGCTCTACGAATAGCGGTATGCCCTTTCGGTTTCCGCCGAGATTTAATTGATCCGAACGTATCCACTCTTTTCCCACAGAGCGGGCAATTTGAGCGACCTCCTAGGAAGTGAGCGACGATCCGATCCGCAGTTTAATTCGAACTGATATTTCTCATTGATTACATCGATGGAATCAGTCAGAAAATCCGTTCGCCAAATTAAATTCAACGAACAATCCCTAACCTAACGAATACGCGCTATGTCTCGCCCCGTTACACTATTCACCGGCCAATGGGCCGATCTTTCAATTACCGAGCTGGCTCCGCTCGCCAAAGAAATGGGCTACGATGGCCTAGAGCTCGCCTGCTGGGGAGACCATTTCGACGTCGACCAAGCAGCCCGCAGCAAAAAGTACTGTAAGGATATCTGGGAATTGCTTACAGACAATGAGCTGACCTGCTTTTCAATCTCCAATCATCTAGTCGGTCAGGCGATCTGCGACAACATCGACGAACGCCACAAATCGATTCTGCCACCCGATGTTTGGGGAGACGGAAAGCCAGAGGGAGTCCGCCGCCGTGCGGCAAAGAAAATGATCAAGACGGCCAAAGCGTGCCGCAATTTTTTCGATCAGAAACCCGGGAGAAAGAAGAAGGACGACTTCCCTGCAGTCGTGAACGGATTCACCGGTTCTTCCATCTGGCACGCCCTGTACGCATTTCCTCCAACCGACCAGGCATTCCTCGAAAAGGGCTTCCAGGATTTTGCCAAGAGATTCATCCCCATTCTGGACGAGTTCAACAAGGTGAACGTCAACTTCGGTCTGGAAGTACATCCTACTGAAATCGCCTTCGATATCGCTTCCGCAGCAAGGGCTATTAAGTCGTTGAAGGGTCACAAACGCTTTGGTTTTAACTACGACCCATCGCATTTGGGCTATCAAGGAGTGGACTATGTTAAGTTCATTCGCGAGTTCGGCGACCGGATTTTTCACGTTCACATGAAGGACGTTTGGTGGGGCCATGGAAACGGCGACGCCGGCGTGTTCGGCGGGCACACCGACTTCGGCGACCCTCGCCGCTACTGGGACTTCCGTTCGCTTGGACACGGGGACATCGCCTTCGAGGACATCTCGGACACGGGGCCGTTCGTGCTGATCGGCCGCCACGTCGGCATGACCGAGGCCGGTGATCACCTCGGAGCGACCCAACGCCCACGCCTTGACCTCGTCAATCCGCGCGATGACGGCGGGGTCGTTGAACGCACCCTCCGTGTCGGAGCGCAGCACGATCTCCAGCGGGCGCACCCCGTCGAGCTTCTCCTCGAGCAGGCGCGTCGTGATGTAGACGTCGTCTTCTTCATCGAACTGGTCGAGCAGCGTGCTGGCCAGCACCAGCAGTTCGATCGGGTGGTCCGCGCGCACGGCCTCTTTCATGGCGGTCAGCAACTCGGGCT
>JAUHWE010000672.1 GCA_030424825.1 Verrucomicrobiia bacterium | reverse complement strand
CTCCCACCTTGGGTGGAATAAAGGTATCCATCCGGTCCGTACATGAGGCCTCCGACTTTGAAATCACTTTTTATGTGCAAGCTGGGTTTTCCATTCGAATCGATTTTGAAAATGCTGTTGGTGGCGCCTTCTGTGAATACCACTTCGCCCGTAGGAGTAATTGCCGGACCTTCGGTATAGCGATGACCCTCGCTGACGAGTTCCCAGTCTTCGCCCGGAATAAGAATGTCCAAGCGACGCTTAGGCGCTCGTCCCGCCTTGATCGGAGTAGGATAGTCCCGCCACAGCCAACGAAGGGCGTCAGGCGCGATCGAAGCGGAATGAAGCGAATTGTGGCCTCCGTCGCCCCAAGCGTGATTGACATCGTAGCCCGCAAACTGGAGGGAATGAAGCATCTCCTGATTCGCGTCCCACCATCGTCCGGCGTAGATGTCGAGGTCATTGCGACCGTCCTGTAGGAAAACGCGAATTGGTTTGGGCTCCATTTTCCGAACGAGCACAGCGTAGGAGTCGCCCCCTCTCAGTCCAGTGTAGGTACCCACTCCACTGAATACACGCCGAAACGCGTCGGGTCTTTCCCAGGCAGCGGTAAAAGCGCATATGGCCCCTGAGCTAGAACCCCCAATGGCCCGGTCGTTTGGATCATCGCTGATATTGTAAGTCTGCTTCACTTCGGGAATGAGCTCTTCAATCAGGAAGCGAACATAGCGGTCACCGAGTGAATCGTATTCGAAACTGCGATTGCGCCGTTCCATGGTCGACGGACCAGTCGCTGGAACGGATCCGGGAGTGACAAATAGCCCGAGCGTGACGGGCATGGCCTTTTCGTGGATCAGATTGTCGAAGGTAGTCGGAATGTTCCAGCGCTTTGCCAAGCTCAGCCCATCTTGAATCACCATGAGGCAGGCCGGTTTTGACGCGTGGTATTGACGCGGCACGTACATCCAGTAGTCGCGGACGGTGCCAGGGAAAATATCACTATAGAATTTGAAAGGTCCTAGAACCTCTCCTTCGGGCACTCCCTGTTTTCTGATGGCGTCTGGGTGGGGAGGATAGCTTTCCTTGTTTTGAGCGAAGAGTGTGGGGAGAAGGAAAAGCAACGTGATTAGGAGTACCGGTTTCATTTTGGTCTATTCGCTTTTTTTTGATTTTGACTAGAGTTCTTTTACCTTGATGTTGCGGAAATGGACCTCGCCTGATTTCCCAGAATGAACTTGGAGGCTGAAAAAACCTTTTAGGTATTCGTCATTTGTCCAGTGTGCGGCAGGCACGCCGTTGACCCAGGTCTTAACGACTCGACCCTCGGCCTTCACCGTGATGCGGTTCCAACGGTTGTAGTTGACTGCTTGGCGCGCCTTTTCGTGGGCGTTCAACCACAGCGGGTAGTACCAGCCACCGCAGGATTGACCATAAATGCCGCCGGACCAGAACCGCTTTTTTGAGTCGGCCTCCATCTCCGCTTGAGGTCCGAAAACAATCTGTTTGCCGTCTTCATCTCTCACTTGTCCTCGAAACATGTAGCCCGTGTTGCCATCGACCTTCCATTTGAGCTCCGCGGTGAAAATGAAATCGGTGTAGTCATCTTTAAGCGTCGAAAGATAGGTGCTTGGCGAGCCGGGAACCGTAGTGCCTACAATGACGTCGCCCTTGGCTTCAAATGTGCAGTGACCTCCGTATGGGGTCCAGCCATTCAGGTTTTTCCCATTGTACAGGGAGACAAAACCCTTTTTCAGGTTTGGCTCTCTGTCTTTGTTGACCAGCATCTGCTTCGGATCGGGAATGTTCTTCTGTTTCTCGTACACTTCGATCCACTTTTGCTGGCTGTCGGATATCTGGTTTTCATTGGCGCCAAATAGGGTGCTGAGCGAAAGAGTGAAGAGGAAGGCGGTAACGAGTCGTTTCATTTTCATAATTTACGGATATTTGTAGCGAACAATCGCTTTCAAGCGATACTATTCTCGATGAGTGTTTGGTGTGGGATCGCTGCCCTGCATCTCCCATTCGCTCCTTGCCACTTGGGTCGCGTTTATACTTCTTCGTCTAACCTCTTCAGCGGGTCTCGTGACCTGGATATTCCTGACGACTTCCCAAAATACTATGAAAATTGGCGTACTGCTTACTCCCATGTCGGACCTCAACCTGAAACGAGCTTCACAGGTGGGTGCGATTGACATCGTTGCGACTTATCCGGGCTTGGATCGGGAGACCCTGTTGGGCCAGCAAAAGAAGGTGCAAACATACGGGATGAAAATCTCGTGTATTGAACGCCTGATTCCTACCTTGAAATTCGTCCACAATCTCTCTGGGGCAGACGAGCAGATCGAGGGATTCAAGATTTTGATTCGCAACATGGATTCTGCGGGTGTCCGAACTCTGAGCTACAGCTGGATGCCAGATGATGACTGGCAACGAACGTCTATAACGGCAATGGAGCGAGGGGGTGCGTCCACGACTGCGTTTAATTTGAGCGACCTGGGGGCGGCGAAGGTTCCGACGGATACGGGGTATGCCCTGCCTGAGGGTTTCGAACCGACACCGGCTGAAGCGCTTTGGGAGAATCTGGAGAAATTTTTGAAGGAAGTCATTCCCGTCGCGGAAAAGTGCGGAGTGAAACTGGCCCTGCATCCAGACGATCCTCCGATCGACCATCTCAACGGACAGGACCGTATTATCACGACTCCCGAGGCGATGCAGAGAGTCGTGAATCTCGTGCCGAGCCCCTCTAACGGGCTGTGCTTTTGCCAAGGTACGTTTGCATCGCGAGGAGGCATTGACATTCCAGCTGCCATCGAGAAATTGGCGCCTCACATCACAATGGCTCATTTTCGTGATGTGACCGGTGAGCTCCCTTCGTTTAAGGAGTCTTTTGTCGACAATGGGAAGACTGACATGGTCGCCTGCATGAAGGCCTACCTCCAGTGCCCTAACGACTTTGTGATTCGACCCGATCACGTTCCAACACTCGCGGGAGAGGGCGCGGACAATCCTGGAT
>JAUHWE010000030.1 GCA_030424825.1 Verrucomicrobiia bacterium | reverse complement strand
TGCCGTCGTAGGGCGGAACGGCATAATCCGGCAAGGTATCGACGTCTCTGCCTACTCGGGCCTGATTGCGACCCGGATTTCGGTAGGGCATGGTTGTGAGGCGCTGTCCATTGGGGCCCACATCCGGTAGGCCAAGCCCCCAGCCCGAATGGCTGTATCCAACGATGCCTCCCTGTCTTTTGCCCCAGTCTAGAACGGGGATCGTCCAACTGGGCCATTCTTCAACCAAAGTCGTTCCAGGATAGTCGTCCTCCTTGAGGCGAAGCAAGCAAAGGTGACCGGCGTGCGAGGAAGGAAATCCGCTCACCTCAATGTCGTAGCGCATGAGGTAGTTTGGTGTTGAGAGAACGGAATCCTTCCCTTCGAAGTATTGCTTCTGAGAATACCAGCAAGGGCCCCAGGTGAGGACGCAACCAACATTCAGGTCTTCGCCTAGAATGTGCCGCATCATGTCCGCAGGCGAAACGCCTTCGGTCGGGTTTTCATAGTGGGCGCACCCAGCGGCATGAACGTGATGATCTCCCGAATACCAATCTCGGGAAGCAGGATGGATCCATCTTTCGAGATTGAAGCTGATTTCTGGAGCAGCGGTTCCTTGGCGGACGGACAGCGATTTGGTTTGGGGATGGTATTCGGGTCCTCGCGACGCGGTGACGGAATATTCGCCTGGAGGGAGGAGAAAAGACTCCCCATCGGCTCGATAGACCTGATCATGAAAGTAGAAATCGGGCGCCAGGCGACGGGCAGGGTTTGGGTAGATGCGTCCTCGTTGGTCTTTGACTACGAAGGCGGCACTGGTGGGTGAGCCGTCGATGTCACGCACATTTATTTTTACCTCACTCGCGGCGGCGCAATCGAACAAGATTGCGACTTCGTTGCGAAACCCGATATCCTGGGTGCCCTGGCCTACGTTGAAGGAAAGCTTGGCCTCCCTTTGACCGGGATCGCGACTATAAAGTTGTATGATCCGATACTCAACGGCGAGTCCTGAAAGTCGCGGATTTATTGGGCGACGGTCGAGCATTTCAACATCGAGCCAGCGGTTGGCCACGTCCGACGCTGTGATATCGTGTGAAGGGGATTTGGCGGCGGTGCTCTTCCTGAATTGTGGGGCTGCGTTGGGGCTGTCGGCGACTAGGATCGGCGTGATGCCAGGTTCGTTGTGGACCTTCACTAGAAAGGACCTCCAGCCCTGCTCGAAAAGGAGTTTATCCGAGGGACCGGCTTCAACCGTCACCCGGCTTTCCGCGTTTATCCGAACTCCCGCGACGCAGTATCGGTCTAGGATTTCCTGGATTCCCAATACGGCTTCATCGGAGTTGGCCCCCTTTACCAGATTGTTTATGGAGTCGATGTCAGCTGGATCGATCGTAGAGCCGGCGAATTGGAGGGCTTCGATAAGTCGATCGGTGGCTGAGGCGAAGGGTTGCAGGTCAACCCCGTAGACGGGCAGGAAATCTCCTCTAAGCGGGAGGAACGGTAGAGATAGGCAGGCGATGAGAGCGACGCGTGTTTTATTCATGGCAGCAATTGTTCGGGGTAAAAGCGGCTGAGAGACTGAGCCCATTATCGGTTCAATTACGCCACTAGAGCAATGACTTTTGTAGGGTGCCTCGGTGTTTGCTTCATTTACTTGTTGGCGGGAACGGAGCTCTTTGCGTTTGCCCTTGTTGAGGGATTGGCCATTCTCGCCGCTTTTAGGTTCAATTGTCCAATTCCAGCCTTACTTTTTGAAACGAATCATGAAGCGAAATCTCATCCCGCGCCTAGCGGCCCCGATCGGTTTACTGGCAATCTCAATAGGAGTGTTTGCGGAATCGCCGAACATTGAATTCGAGGAATTCGATTTGTCCAACGGGATGCATGTCATCCTCCATCGCAACACGGATGCTCCGGTGGTGTCTTCCTATGTGTTGTATCATGTGGGCAGCAAAGACGAGCGGCCGGACCGAACGGGCTTCGCCCACTTTTTCGAGCATCTGATGTTCGAGGGCAGCAAGAATATCGAGCGCGGACAGATTGACAAACTGATCTCGGGAGCCGGAGGTAATCTGAATGCGTCCACCTCGTTTGATCGGACGGACTACTACATTAACCTCCCGTCGAACGAGCTGGAGCTCGCCCTATGGATTGAGTCGGAGCGGTTGATGCATGCGGTCGTTGACGAGACGGGAGTAGAAACGCAACGCGAGGTCGTTAAAGAAGAACGGAGATCACGATACGACAATCAGCCATACGGGTCGCTTATGGAAAACATGGCGGCAGCTGTTTTCGCAGGGACCCCGTATGCATGGACGCCGATTGGATCTGCTCAGTACATTGATGAAGCCACGATCGACGAGTTTCGTGATTTCTATAAAAAATGGTATGTCCCCAACAATGCGATACTAGCCATTGCCGGGGATATCGACTTAGCCAATACGAAGCGGCTTGTGGAACGGTATTTTGGGGAGATTCGAAGAGGAACTGACCCAGTGAGAGTGGATATCGACTGGGATCTGAAGGCAGCTGGAACAGCAAAGAGCGTCGTCGAGCCGATGACACCACTACCGGCTACCGTGCACATTTGGCGAGCCCCGGTGCTGACTCATGAGGATGCTGAGGCGATCGATTTGCTCATCAGTATTCTCGCAACTGGGAAAAGTTCCCGAATGTATAGACGGCTGGTCGATATCGAGCGGGCTGCGGTAAACTCGGCTGCTTTTACTTGGATGCAGGAGAAGGCGGGTCTCGTATCGGCATACGCAATTGGGAACCGAGGCGTGACGATCGAGCAGCTGGATTCTCTCATTGAAGCGGAAGTCCAGAAATTGATCGATGAAGGGGTTACGGATGCGGAATTCCAGAAAGCGCTGAACCAGAAAGAATCGGAAATAGCGTCATCCGTGGGGACAATGAGCCGTCGCGCGCAGTCCTTAGCTAACAACCATCTCTGGTACGGTGACGCCGGGCGCATCAACCGAGAACTCGAAGCCTACCTGAAAGTAACCAAGGAGGACCTGCAACGTGTGGCGAAAACCTACTTGAAAAAAGAGCGAAGAAATACGCTTCATTACCCGGTGCCTGAAAAATGAATACCATTGAAAGATATCATAACATGAAAACGCTCTATACACTTTTATTATTCGCTTCTCTTGTTCTAATTCTGGGATGCGGACCAGTATACGATGCCAGTTCTGCGGCCAAAGTCGACAGTCCTCCTATTGACCGCTCTACTCGCCCCGCTCCTGGACCGGCTCCGGCGTCTTCGTTTCCTAATTACGATACGCGGAAGACCCGCGAAGGGCTGACGCTTTACGTGATCGAATCCGATCGGCAGCCAACGATCACCTATCGGTTGATGTTCCGTTCAGGGGGGCTTTTCGACGGGAGCAAAGCGGGTCTAGCAGAATTTGTCGCCGAGATGCTGGACAAAGGTGTGAAAGGGAAGACGGGTTACGAGCTGGCGAGCGAAATCGATTTCATTGGGGCTAGCCTGTCCGCTTCTGCCTCCTCGGACTTTATCGCAGTATCGGTGTCGGGCCTTTCCAAGTACAAGGAGAAACTGTTGGAGGTATTGAAAAGCGTGGTTCTTGAGCCGGCATTTCCGGAAGACGAACTTGAGAAACTGAGGCAACGCACACTTTCGAACTTGATTTCGGAACGGAGCGAACCGGATGCCCTTATTGGGAAACTAAGAAGAAAACTTGTTTATGGGGAAGGGGCATACGGCTCTTTTCAGACTGAGGAGAGTGTCGCCTCCATCACTCGCAACGATCTCATTGCCTTTCACAAGTCACACTTTCTACCCAACAATGCCTCGCTGGCAATTGTGGGCAGTTTTGATGGACCGGACGAGGTCTCGCGTGTTGAAAGAGAACTAGGCGAGTGGAAATCGGCTGAGTTGCCACCCCTTCCGGATTTGTCGTTTCCTGAAGTAAAAGGAGGAACCGTGCATTTGCTCGACCGTGAAGATTCGGTCCAATCGACGCTTCGGGTGGCGCAGCAATCCGTTCCCAAGTCCAATCCAGATACACCCGAGCTGCGTGTGGTGATGTCGATTTTGGGAGGAGGCTTTTCGGGTCGTCTTTTCCAGAATCTGCGAGAAGACAAGGGCTACACCTACGGAGCAGGAGCGTACTCAGCCAATGCCGCCAAGCTAGGAGCGATAATTTCCTACGCGGACGTGCGAAACGAAGTGACTGCGGATGCCGTAAAGGAAATTTTCAACGAGTTGAATCGAATCAGAGAAGAGCCGATCCCAGTTGCGGAACTAGAGATGCATCAAAAGTATTTGGCAGGCAATTACATGCTAAGCCTTGAACAGCCGCTAACGATAGCCCGGCTGGTGCAGGAGATCGATGTGTACGACTTGGCTCCGGACTATTATCAAACCTACGTTGCGCAGTTGATGTCGGTGACTCCTGAGCTAGCGACAAAGCTGGCGAACAAATACATATTGCCCGACAAGAGTATCGTCGCGGTGGTGGGGAAACGGGAAGAGATCGGGGAGTCGCTGCAAGCGATTGGGAGCATCACGGTTTACGACGAAAAGCTGAACGTGCAGAATTAGTCGATCGATGCCATCAGCCGATCGGATGGCTATCGAGGGAGGGAGGAATTCGGGTAGCCTAATTTAGGCCGAATTCCAGTCCCAGCATCTGGCGGGTGCGGTCGCAGATTTCATCGTCTTCCGACATTACCAGGCATCGCTGCATGAGTGATACTCGCGCCAGCTCCTCTGGGCTCGATGAGATGCTGTCTGCAGCGGCATTCAGCATAGACCATTCTTCTTCGTTGAGTGGCACTTCGATCTTCATTTTCACAAGGAACCCTATCGGATGTTTAGTGGCAGCCTTTAGGTGATTTTTACGGACCCGTAGGCCCTTGACCTCATAGGCGTCAAGTTTTTGCGCGGATCTAACTTAAGTCAGCGGGCCCTAGCTCCGTTGTTAGACGAGGTTATTTAAGCACTTGTTTGAGACTCCTCTCAGCCGAGCCAGTCGAAAAATCGTTAAACATAATTTCACCCAAAGCAGGCATATGGTTTCGCATCCAATTAATATCGAAGAAATGCAATCGGATTTGGACGGCATCGCGGTGTCACCCCAGCTACTGCCAAAGCTGCAGCAGATGATATCCGACTGTAATACGAATCCGGATGAAATTCGGGACATGATTCGAATGGATCCCGCGTTGAGCGCGATGATCCTTAAAACAGCCAACAGCGCTTATTTTAATCCAGGTTACCATATCGACAGTATCGATGATGCGATCATGCACCTTGGCTTCAGCGACGTTTATCAGATTGTCACGATGCTGACCTTCTCCGATCTGCTAGCCGAGCCACTCAAGTCGTATGGCATTAGCGCGGGTGAGTTTTGGCAGCGTTCAGTCGCTTGCGCCTTCGCCATGGAGCGCCTTGCCCGCAAGTACAGTGAGGATGCGGGGGTCGCCTATACGGTCGGTCTGCTTCACGGGATTGGAATGGTCTTTCTCGAGCGGGAGATCAAGAACGCGCCGCATATCGAATTTCAAAGCACGCTTTCGGAAGACATGGCTCTCGCAAATGAAGAGTTGGAGGTTTTCGGAATCAATCACGCCAAAGTTGGTGCGGCTATGATGAGAGAGTGGGGATTTTCAGACGAGATTGTCATCCCGGTTTTAAACCAGTTTGAGCCATCGGAAGCGGGCAAGCACGAGCGGATGGCATGTCTAGTTTCGTTTGCGAAGCGGATGATTAGCACGATTATCAACGACCCATCGAGCAGTGCTTCGGCCCGAGGTCCGGATCCGTTGCTGATCGCGCTGCTCCACTTGACCAAAGACGAGTATCTGAAGGTGGTGGACCAATTGCGAACGAGTTTTGAGAAAGCGGAAAGCCTAGTTCATGAAAAGAAGCCTCGTCGACCTGCAGAACCGGCCGAAGAGGGCGTCATCAAACAGAGGATTAAAAAGGCGATTGCCTCCAATCTGGGCTATGGTGAAGGCAGTATTCGGCTGTAGAATTCCGATTCCATTCCGTTTTACCGTTTAGATAATTTCCACACTAATAACTAGAATCTACGAACGACTTAAGAAAACGAACATGAGCGATTCAGCATTGATTGACTGGGAACAACTAGAGATGATCTTCGGAGAGGAGGACGAGGAGTTTGACGAAGACATGGCGGAACTCTTCCATGAGTTCGTTGAGGATGGAAAAGGGTGCCTAGAGAATCTTAAGAACGCTTCGTTCGAGTCCGACAAGGATTCGCTTTGTCGGGATTCCCACAAACTGAAGGGATCGTCGAGCAATTTTGGTTATGCGAAAGTTGCCAAGGCATTGGCGAATATCGAAGACAATATGGCTATCCTCACCTATGAGGCCTTTAAAGCGTCATTGTCTGAGGCTGAGAGCGCTTTCCACGATTCCACTGAAGAAGTTAAGCGGAAGTACGCCGCTCTTCAGAACTAAGCTTCGGCGATTGGTCTTTCGGGTGGCAGTGTGTCGCTAACCCGTTTCCTAGCCGTGCGGTTTTGTGCCTCTCGTTTTTGACGGGATAGATTGCTGCTTGGAATTTGAAGAAAGCGACCCTATAGGGATTGGGATTTATGAAATCCATCCGGGAAGCTTTTATCATCTGTGCAATCGCTACGATTTGCGGGGTGATGGCTTTTTTCGTTCATCCCGAGGCGCCCTCTTTTCATGGAGACGATCTGGAACTTGAGCTGGAAGACGTTCTTCAGCTTGCAGCGGTTTTCTGGGTGGATGCGAGAGCCGATGAGGATTTTTTGGAGGATCACCTTGATGGGGCGCTGTCTCTCAACGAAGAGAGGTGGGAAGAGCAGATCGTCTATTTTCTCGAGGCGTGGAATCCCGATGTCGCCACGATTGTCTATTGCTCGAGTCAGGCGTGCCTGCGGTCCCATGAAGTGGCCAAGCGATTGAGGGATGAACTGGGTGCGGAGAATGTTTTCGTATTAAAGGGTGGATGGGAAAGGCTCATGGAAGCGGGTTTAGTGGAAGGAGGACACCCATGAAAAGATTAGGGCAGTTAGCGGAAATCGCAGTTGGGATCGCTTTTCTTTGGGCGGGTACCGTCAAGCTTTTAGACCCTTCCGCTTTCCTCTCCTCGATACTGACTTACGAAGTGTTCAGCTACAAACTATCCGCGGCGGCGTCTTTAGGTGTTCCGTATTTGGAGGTTTGCGTTGGGGTTTGCCTCGTGTTCAGAGTGTTGAAAGGAGGGTCTCGGTTGCTGGCGACCGGTTTGTTGCTCGTTTTTATCGCCTTGCTAACGCAGGCAGCTTTACGCGGCCTCGATGTTGATTGTGGCTGTTTCGGCTCGAGCGCGACTTCTTCTGAATCCGGCTTTTTCTGGCCTATCACCCGTGATGTATTGATGCTTGCAGGAATCGGGTTTGCGATGGCGAGTGAGAAAATTTCAAAGTGGGAGACAGGGAAATGAAGCGAAAAGGGGACCGATTGAGGCTCGATTTTGAAGTAAACGTAGCGGATGCCGGAACCAAGAGAAGCGCTGTTTTCAGCGAACTGATCGTCCGTCCCACGTGGGTCTCCGTCTACATGCGGAACAATACCGGAAGCTGCGACAAGCAAATGATCAGTCTGGCTAGAGAGTGGGACGCCATTCGTGCTTTAGGGTTCGACGTACTCGGTTTGAGTAAAGACACCGTGGGCTCCCATCTGAAGTACGCGGAAAAGCATTCGATAGGATTTCCCTTAGTTTCGGACCCAGATCATCAATTTGCCAAGGCGACTGATTCGCTCGTCGAAAAGAAGATGTATGGACGTGTCTTTTGGGGGCCTTCTCGCTCTGCCTACCTCGTCGACGAGAACGCAATTCTCCTTGGGGTTTGCGAAAAGGTGGCACCCGGAGAGCATGGCACACAGGCGTTGGCTTTCTTGGAGGGAGTTTGACGCCGGATTCGCTTAAAGCGATATTGTGCCGTTAGCTTAACAAGCTTGTTAAGCAATTCGTTTTCTGTCTTAACAACCAGACTGATGGCGATTTTGCAAAGGCAGAACACATTGACGAATCCAACCCATATCGATGAATGGGACCGGGATCACTCTTGGCATCCATTCACGCAAATGGAGGAATATTGCTCCGTGCCGCAGTTGCATGTCGAAAGAGGTCAAGGCTGCTGGCTTTGGGATACGGAGGGAAATCGCTATTTGGATGGGAACGCTTCCATCTGGACGAATGCCCACGGGCACAACGAGCCCGATATCAATGCTGCGCTCGTGGAGCAGATCGGCAAGATCGCCCATTCCACTTATTTGGGCTTAAGCCATCCGGTTGGGGCGAAGCTGGGTAAACGCTTGGTGGATCTGGCTCCGGAATCCTTAAATCGGGTGGTTTTTAGTGATAATGGATCGAATGCCATCGAAATCGCGCTCAAGTTGTCATTCCAATACTGGCAACTCGTCGGGAAGCCTGAAAAGCGCCTGATCGTGGGGATGGAAAATGGATACCACGGAGATACCTTCGGCACAATGGCCGCTGGAAACAGCGATGCCTTTCATGGCCGCTTCCAGCCATGGCTCTTCGAATCTCTGAAATTCGCTGCCCCCGAATGTTCTGAGCTGGATGGGAAAGTTAAATCTGCCGACATGGGCAAGAGTCTGTGCCAGCTCGAAGAAGTGCTAGAGGCAAACGCTCCTCAGATCGCAGCGGTCGTCCTTGAACCTTCGATTCAAGGACCGGCGGGTATGAGGCTGCAACCTGCTGGATTTCTAAAAGAAGTAGAAACCTTGTGCAAACGAAACGAGGTACACCTAATTCTAGACGAAGTGTTTGTCGGCTGCGGAAGGACGGGTTCTGTGTTTGCCTGCCAGCAAGAAGGAGTGGACCCCGATTTTCTTTGTTTGGCAAAAGGATTGACTGCGGGTTATCTGCCCCTCGCTGCAACTCTGACGACCGAAAAGATTTATGAAGCTTTTCTGGGCGCTTTCGATACGGGTAGAGCGTTCTATCACGGTCACACATTCACTGGAAATCCACTAGCGGCCTCTGTCGCTCTTAAGAGTTTGGAAAAACTGGAACGGCTGATTAGTTCTGGAAGGCTTGAGAAAACTATTTACTATTTTGGTAGGAAACTGGCGGAGTCTTTTGAAGGGCAAAGGAACGTTGGAGACATTCGCCAGAGAGGACTAGCCGCTGCAATCGACCTTCAACCCAGGCAGGGTTGTGTTCCATGGCCTCCAAATGACCGAGTAGGATTGAAGGTTTGTCTGGAGGCCCGCAAGCATGGATTGCTATTGCGGCCATTGCTTGACTCAATTCTCATCGTTCCTCCGCTGGTGATAAATCAGGAGGAAATCGATTTTTTGTTTGATAATCTAAGGACCGCCCTCGAGGCAGTTATGAAAAACATTGGTAATTAAAAATGCGATACACTCTAGAACAGATTCAAAATATCTATCATCTCCCTCTGACGACCCTTATTTTTAAAGCGCAGTCGGCTCATCAAAAATTTCAGGACCCATCGGGCGTTCAGCTTTGCACTTTAAAGTCGATCAAGACGGGGGCCTGCCCGGAAGATTGCAAGTACTGCCCGCAGTCGGCCCATAGCGATGTTGGGCTGGAAAAGGAGGCCCTTCTTGATACGGAAACGATTTTGAAAGATGCCGTTGCGGCCAAGAAAGGAGGGGCGACTCGTTTTTGCATGGGAGCCGCCTGGAGACGAGTGCCTCATGGGGAGCAGTTTGATTCGCTACTTAACACGGTCCGATCCGTAAGCGATTTAGGGATGGAGGTATGCTGTACACTCGGATCGCTCGAACAAGAGCAAGCAAGCGCTTTAAAAGAAGCAGGTTGCAGTGTGTACAATCATAACTTGGATACATCTAGAGAGTTTTACAGTGAGATCATTACGACTCGGACTTATGATGAGCGCCTAGACAATATTCGCAAAGTGCGCGAAGCTGGGATGGAGGTTTGCAGCGGTGGGATCATCGGAATGGGCGAATCCATCGATGATCGTCTGAAAATGCTGCAGGAGCTGGCGAATCTAGAGCCTTATCCTGATTCGGTTCCCATCAATGCGTTGATTGCTTGTAAGGGGACTCCGCTAGAATCTCAGAAGTTCGTGGATAGTTTCGAATTCGTCCGTATTATTGCCACCGCGCGTATCCTTATGCCAAAGACAATGGTCCGATTGTCGGCGGGCCGGACGGAGATGAATGACGAATTGCAGGCGCTGTGCTACTTGGCTGGGGCGAACAGCATTTTCCTAGGAGACAAGCTTCTGACGACGGCAAACCCGGATGCGAGCGATGATTACAAGTTGCTGAACAAGCTTGGATTGACTTCGCTTGATCCGGATGAAGCGAGAGCGATTCATTCCCGATCGGAAGAGGAAGCGTCGGCCATAGCGTAGATTTGATGAGAACTCTGTTCGTAAGTGGAAGCGATACGAACGTTGGCAAGACTTGGGTCGTGGGTGCCATCGCGCGGCACCTGTCGAGCCGAGGAGACTCCGTCCAGATAGTAAAACCTATCGAGTCTGGGGTAACTGACGAGAGTCAATCCGACGTGGCCCAAGTGCTAGCGCATTGCGCTAGTCCATTGGTTACTGGATACACCTTACGCTCCTTTGCTTTGCCCATCGCCCCCGTTGCGGCGGCAGAGCACGAGGGAACCACGCTGGAATTTTCCGAAATTGAAACATCAGTCGGAAAACTGCCAAAGGGAGTTGACTGGCGAATTGTGGAAGGCGCGGGTTCAATAGCGACCCCCGTTTGCTATGACGGCAGGGACTGGTTGGACGTGGCATTGGCAGTGGGTTCGGACGCGTTGGTTCTGGTTGTCGAGGATAGGGTAGGAGCCATTGGACAAGCCCGATTGGTTTACGAGTATGTGGCGGCGAAAGGTCTGAACTGTGGCATCTGGCTCAATGAAATGAATACGCAAGACTCTCAAGGCAAACAGGGAACCTTGAATGGAGTTCGGAATCTTGGGATACCGATTTGGGGATTTTCCGAAGTGGGGCGAGTCGGCGGTCGTTTAGCGGTGGAGGCCTGGCTGTGAACCCTACCTTAAAGAGCAGAATCGATTCCGTGATTTCAGAGAGGGTACGGGCCGGAACCTTGAGAAAAGTACGAGTGAACGATTCGGTTGACGGAGTTCTGAACTTGGCGGATAATGACTATCTTAGCTTGTCGCATGATGCACGACTCCAGAAAGCGGGTCGAGAAGCAATCAATAGATTCGGGTGTTCTTCGTCAGCGTCGCCGCTAATTACCGGATTTGGCCCGGTTCATCGGGATCTGCTGGCTTCGATTGAATCCTGGTACGGCATTAGAAATAGTATCGCATGGAATTCTGGATACGTAGCTAATCAAGCGTTGTTGCATCTGCTCCCGAGAAAGGGAGATCTCGTATTGGCAGACAGGTTTATTCACAACAGTGCCATTGCGGGAATTCTTTCAAGTGGCTCCCGACTTCTGCGCTATCGCCATTGTGATCTGGAGCATTTGGAGGCGCTCTTGAAAGAGCATGCCGTGAATGATAGAGTTCTGTTTGTTGTCACGGAATCGGTCTTTAGTATGGACGGGGATTATCCGGATCTCAAATCGATTGCTAACCTAAGAGAGCAATATGGATTCTATTGGGTGCTGGATGAAGCTCATGCTGTAGGCTGGTATGGGGAAGAGGGTAGCGGCTTAGCAGAGGAATTCGGTGTTTTGAGTCAAGTGGACGCGCTGGTGGGGACGTTGGGGAAGGCACTTGGGTCGATGGGTGCGTATACACTTTTTAAAGACGAAGCGATTTGCGATTATCTCGTTAACCTAGCAGGAGAGTTTATTTACTCCACCTACTTGCCTCCAGTATGCGCTGCGGTTGCGACCGAGGCGATTCAGAGTGTCAGGCAGTCAATATCTTTGCGTGAAGAAGGAAAAAAGCTTTCCAGTCGCGTTCGAATCCGGCTGAAAGAGATGGGATTCGACGTAGCTCTGGGTGACTCGCCTATCATTTCCATCCCAGTAGGAGATGCGAACAGGGTGATGAAAATAGCGAATGAATTTGCGAATCGCAAAATACTAGTGGGGGCAGTTCGTCCTCCAACTGTGCCAGAAGGAACCAGTCGATTGCGGATTTCTCTCAAAGCGGATCTTGCGGATGAATCCATCAAGAGGTTTTTGGACGTGCTGGGGGAGGTTGTTGGTACTATAAAATGAGAGTCGTATGGATAAATGGTTGGGGATTGGGAAAGGATTATCTGAAATGGATCGCTTCGGATTTGTACCCAGAAAAAACGCACGTATTTATTCAACCGAAAGAAGTCTGGAGCGTAGAGCTTGATCAACAAGCCAAGGATTCAACCATTGTCGCGTATTCACTGGGTGCGTTTCTGCTCTTGAATCGTCCCGACCTATGCCGGAAATTCGATAGGGTCGTTTTTATGGCTCCATTTGCAGACTTGAAGAAAGAGTCTGGTTTGGGAGGAAAAGTGCATCTTGCCCAGTTGCTCTTCTTGCGCCGATGGTTGCAACGAGACAATCTTGCGGCGATTAAGGATTTCATTGTTCGAGCGGGGTTGAATAGCCATTCAAACGACCTATCAGAGTTCCTTGATGCCGATCTTATTTGGGGGATTGATCGATTGATAAACGATTCGTTGAAGCCTGGTGTATTGGGTAGTTTCGAAGTTTGGATTGGAGAGAAGGATCGGCTCTTGGACGCCAAAAGACTTCATGAGCTGCATCCCAGCGTAAATGTCCTTTCGGCTGCGGGGCACGATTTGGGAGAATTGCTAAAGGAAGCAAATCTTGAGTTGTGAGATTCGATCAGAAAGCTTCATTCTATCACGAGAATGCCAGTATCCAAAAAAAAGTAGCGGATTGGTGTTCAGAGTGGATCGAGCGAGATTGTTCGCAATTTACGGGGTTAGAATTGGGAGCCGGGACTGGATTGTTGACTAAGCACCTTGCTCTGCACGGGTTTCGCGATTTCTGTGCGACTGATATTTCGCAATCGATGCTAGAAGAAGGTAGGGCTCGTTTGCCCCTCATTCGTTGGGAGAAGCAGAACGCGTGGCAGATTGGATCAAGAAAAGCCGACCGGATATATGCTTGTAGCCTGCTGCAATGGGCGAAGAATCCGAACGAAGTGCTAAGCCAATGGAGGCAAGCGTTGTTGGAAGATGGCCGATTGCTTATCTGTTTTTTTATTGAGGGAACATTGGAGGAGTTCGGGCGACTGGACCAGAGGTTTCACGCCGTTCCTTGGAGATGCGAGAGCGAATGGATCGAAATCTTTCGTGCATCCAAAATAGAAATACTTAGAAGTGAAACACGGTCTGATGTTGTGTCCTATGAATCTCCTCGAGCAGCTCTGAGGCATATTCATAACATTGGAGCGATTGGTGAGAACCGCATGAAACCCTATGAATTGAGGCGTTTGCTAGAACATTCAGAAAGCGGTCAATCAGGGAGTTTCGATTTGAGCTGGCGAACGATGCGCGTGGAATGCAGGGCTTCGAATTGAAAGGGACCAGATATTATTAAATACTGATAGTATCGGTCCACTTGCCAATTTTCGTTTGTTGGTTGAGCGAAATTTCAAGTTCTTCCAGGAATCGTTTCCGCTCCACAACTTCTGCGCCAAGGCTTTGCAGATGCGAAGTCGGGGTCTGGGCGTCAATAAAATCAAACCCCTGTTTGCGGGCGAAGTTTACCAGTTCGGAAAGCGCGAGCTTTGAGGCGTCAGGAGTTTTGTGGAACATGGACTCGCCAAAGAAAGCTGCTCCTAAAGAAATGCCGTAGAGGCCACCAACGAGTTCACCTGCACGATAAGTCTCAAAGGAGTGAGCGTAGCCAAGTCGGTGCATCTTGATGTAGGCGTCGATCATATCTGGTGTGATCCAGGTTCCGTCTTGTCCTGGGCGAGGAACGGAGGAACAGGCCTTTATGACTCTTTCGAAAGCGGTATCGATGCGAACCTCGAATCGTTTTGACTGAATCACTCGTTGGAGACTTTTCGAGCATTTGAACTTTGCAGGATAAAGAACCATCCGCGGATCAGGTGAGAACCACAGGATCGGTTGTCCCTCGGAGTACCAAGGAAAGATTCCCTTTGAATAGGCTTCTAATAGCCGTTCCGGCTTTAGGTCTCCCCCGACAGCTACTAGCCCTTCTTCAGTCGCGTTTATTGGATCCGGGAACGGCATTTGTTTATAGATTGAAGGGGCTAAGGACTGAACTCAGGGAGAAGGGAAGCGTCTCCAAATTTTTCAACGAGTCGACTGTAGGCAGATTGTACCGCTTCAGGTTCCCGTGTTTGCTGGAATAAGGAGAGCCATGTTTCTGAGGGAATGATTTCGCCGGTTGCTTCGGATCTGGAGTGGCTTGACAGGTTTAATTGGCTGTCAAATTCCAAGGTCCAGGGAAGCTGATAGAGATTGTTTCCATTGTCGGCGGTGATGAGAATGGCACCCAAGCGAGGGGCTTCGCCGGTTTCGCTGTGAGCTCGCATTGCGGATACGAACGAGACAATACGAAAGTCGTAAGTGGATATGAGATCGGCGATACAGGAAACGAGTAAATCTCGGGAGGCAGTAACTTCCTTGGGAAGCGCTAAAGTAACGAAAGAGCCCAGTTTGCGTTTTCCAAGCAACAGGGGGAGTATGCCTCCGAGCTCGTCAAATACATCTTCCGTGTGAAGCGCCATCGCCTCATGAATGCCGGATGTGGTGGGTTGCTGTTCCGCTAGTCGTTCCTGTAGTGTAGGCATGCGAATGTAGTAGGGATCATTGGTCGAATTCTGGTTTGAAAACAAGCGATGCAGAGTTGATGCAGTAGCGGAGTCCTGTTGGTTTCGGTCCATCGGGAAACACGTGGCCCAGATGGCTGTCGCCATGCACGCTGCGCACTTCGGTGCGGATCATGCCAAGCGAGCGGTCCTCGATCTCGTTGACCAGCGCCGGTTCGATGGCCTTGGTGAAACTGGGCCAGCCACATCCGGATTCGTATTTGTCCGATGACGCGAACAAGGGTTCACCCGACACGATATCGACATAGATGCCCGGCTCCTTGTTGTGCAGCAGCGCACCGGTGCCGGGGCGCTCCGTGCCGCTTTCCTGGGT
>JAUHWE010000671.1 GCA_030424825.1 Verrucomicrobiia bacterium | reverse complement strand
TTGGTGTATCTATTGAGTGGGCGCTCGGAGATCGCCCGCTACCTTAAAATACCTCGGGGCTTGCCCCGGGGATGCTTTATTAGGGTCCGGTATCGCTTGATTCAAGCGGGCTGCCAGTCCTGCAGCCGGATAGAAACTTAAATTGCTTGTGGTCCTTGATTGACGATAGAAGCGTAATGCTCTCTAGTGCCCTGATCCCAATATTAATGAATCGCCCTATGCACTTCGATAAATTGTACCGTTTTCTTGCCCTCGTAACTGTGACGCTTTCGTTCGCCGCCTTTGTGAAGGCCGCTGACAAGCCTAATGTGGTGTTTGTCATTACCGACGACCAAGGGTATGGCGACATCGCTGCCCATGGGAACCCGATTATCAATACACCTGCCATGGATGCGCTTTATGAGACTTCGGTGCGGTTGACGGACTATCACGTCACACCGACGTGCGCGCCAACTCGCGGAGCTTTGATGAGCGGGCACTACACGAATCGGGCGGGTCCTTGGCATACGATTATGGGGCGTTCCTTTTTGCGTGTGGGCGAATTGACTTTCGGAGATGTGTTTCTGGATAATGGATACGCGACCGGAATGTTTGGGAAGTGGCACCTGGGGGATAATTATCCTTACCGGCCTGAAGATCGTGGATTTTCTGAAGTAGTGCGTCACGGGGGGGGCGGTGTGGGCCAGACTCCCGATTTCTGGGACAACTCCTACTTCGACGATACCTATTTCCACAATGGAAAGCCGCAGAAATACAAAGGCTACTGTACGGACGTGTATTTCCAGGAGGCCAAGCGTTTTATCGAGGAGAGCGTGAAAAAGAAGCAGCCCTTTATGGCCTACATTTGCACGAATGCGCCGCACAGTCCCTTTCATTGCCCCGACAAGTATTGGAAGCCGTACGTGGAGAAAGGACTGTCAGAGCGGGAGGCAATCTTTTATGGAATGATCGAGAATATCGACGAGAATGTGGGCTCGATGCGCGATTGGCTTGAAAAGAAAGGCCTAGAAGAAAATACTATTTTCATATTCACAACGGACAATGGCACGGCTTCTGGGGATCAATTGTTTTCTGGAGGAATGCGGGGTAAGAAGGGGAGTGAATACGATGGAGGGCATCGGGTTCCGTTTTTTCTGAACTGGCCAGCGGGAAACTTGAATCAAGGCAGGAATGTCGATCGTTTGACTGCGCATATTGATATTCTCCCTACATTAATCGAGTTGTGCGGTTTGAATGGCCCGATGGACTACAGTTTTGATGGGCGGTCGCTGGTCCCATTGATCTATGAAACGCCTACGCGCTGGCCGGATCGCGTCGTAATCACCGATTCGCAACGAGTGCGTGATCCGATAAAATGGCGTAAGTCGGCTACCATGACCGACCGGTGGCGACTGATCAATGGAACGGAGCTCTACGACATGGAATCCGATCCTGAGCAGAAAGCGGATGTTGCCAAGAATAACCCCGAGACGGTCAAACGGTTGCGTGACGCCTACGATCGTTGGTGGGCTAGCATATCACCGGGATTTGTGGTGGACGAGAGAGTGGTGCTCGGAAACGAGGCGGACAATCCGACCCAGTTGACCGCCCACGACTGGTTGACGGACGACACGCTCTCACCTTGGCATCAAGGATTCATTCGGGGTGCAAAGCCGGGTTCCGGATATTGGGCGGTGCGGGTGAAAGAAGGGGGTACTTATAAAATTTCGCTTCGCCGCTGGCCTCGCGAGCTTTCTAGAGCGATAAACGATGATCTTCCTGCTGGGGAACCCGTTCCGGGATTAGTTGCCTTTCGGGAAACTCCAGGGAAAGCGATCAACGCGACTCGGGCAACCTTGAACGTAGCAGATTATTACGAGGAAAAGCCTGTCAAGAAAGGTGCGGAAGAAGTGACCTTTACGATGGATCTCAAGCCCGGCGACTTCAAGTTGCGCGGAAACTTTATCACTGGGAATAAAGAGGGCGAGTTTGTCAGCGCCTACTACGCGGTTGTGGAGAGACTGTAGTCGAAGGAACTTAGGACTGCTTGGCTGAGGCATTTGAAGCCCACGTTGCTAGGATGGCCGCTAAGCTGGAAGGCATTATAGGTTTGGTCAGGTAGTCATCCATTCCGACTTCTAGGCACTTGTTTCGGTCCCCTTTCAGGTCATTGGCGGTGAGGGCGATTATCGGAGTTTTTGTATTTGGATTCTGGGGGTTATTTCTAATGATTTTAGTAGCCTCGTAGCCGTCCATTTTGGGCATCATGCAATCCATGAATATCAAATCGTAGTGCGAAGCCAGTGACAAGGAAACGGCTTCTTGCCCATCTAGAGCTTCGTGGACATCAGAGCCATTCTTAGACAATAGGGCTTTGAGGACTTCCTGATTCATCGTGTTGTCGTCGACGATTAGAACGTGTGGCCCTTTGCTTGGAAATGATGAGATGTCATTGGTTTGGTTTTCTCGTCGGTCATGGACCCGGCCACCATGCTTGAGCAAATGGACTATTTGCATCGGCTTTATCGGATAGCTCTCGAATTCATCCACTATGTCGGAACTGGACTCTGATTGATCATAGCTATCGGCAAAGTTCTGAAAAAGTATGACCTTTATCGGTGATTTCGCTTTCGAAGATCGTATCTCGGAGGAAACGCTTTCATCCATCCAGCCTCTATCGATCAGCAAATTGGATACGCCATTTCTCAACGCTTCAACGATTTTTGATGGGTGGTCAGCGATATGGACGGGAATTGAGTATTTTTTCAACCAGGCCTCTAGCCAGACTTCAATCTCGGTGTCGGGAAAGGCTATAAGCGTTTTGCCCAGGGACAACGTCTCAGGTTCGTCAATCGAGGATATTAAGTGGTCTGGATTAATTTTACCAAGTTCAAAAGTGATCGTGAAAGTGGTCCCTTTTTCCTCTTGGCTCTCAAATCGGATTTCGCCGCCCATCGCTTGGATGAGGTGCTTGGTAATGGAAAGTCCGAGACCCGATCCTCCGTATTTTCTAGTCG
>JAUHWE010000670.1 GCA_030424825.1 Verrucomicrobiia bacterium | reverse complement strand
TGGCGGCGACCGCTCAAGTGGCTAGAGCCTCTAGCGATGCGGTCGCCGCAAGCGACGCCCCTACAAATTATTTCACCTATTTGACATACCCTACAATCTTTCGATGCTCCTTTTTGTATAAGGAAAACAGCGACGTATGTTGATGGTTAAGTCACATTGAGAATGCTTATCTCAGGTCTGCAGTTGAAGCGCATTCCATGCAGGTTGCCGATTCCTCGAGTGATGTGGATGTGTCGTTTGCCCCAGGTCAAAAGGCCTTCGGGGAAACTCTTTTCGACTACGGGTAAAAACGGTCTCAGACCGAGTAGGGGTACGACGAGCTGTCCGCCATGAGTATGCCCACAGCACATCAAATCCCAATCATAAGGTTTGAGGCCTTCCTTTGAATCGGGGTTGTGACTGAGGACGATTACAGCTTCATCTGCGGATCGTGTGGGGAACAAGACACCGCTTGGTTTAGTGTCGCCCGACCAATAGTCTCCCAGCCCAACCAGGGAAAAATGTTTTCCCTTTAGATCGAGCTTCGCCGTTTCGTTGAAGAGCAGTCGAATCCCGCTTTCCTTCAGCAAAGCACGAACCTTGGAGAAATCACTGTATCCATGCGAAGTCGCTGCCCATTTGCCCCCATCGTGATTTCCGATACAGGCGAAAGTGGGAACTTGGGAGCTAAGCTTTTGGAGAATCCGCTTGTATTCACTTTCCTCTGTTAATTGCCAGGTTATAAAATCACCCGTAAGAAAAGCGACTTCCGCCTTGAGCTCGAGTGAGAGGTCGATCGCTTTCTCGATGCTGGCAAGACTGACCGATTCGGACGCATGAAAGTCCGACAAATGCAATATTCGCAGTGGTGAAGCGAACCGTCCAATCTCAATATCCTTTTCCGTAACCTCGTACCAATCCGGTTCGGCAAGTCGCATATAGAGCATTCCTAAAGCCCCGAGCACGGGAATGCTACCCAGAAAGGTAAGAAACTTTTTTCGTGAGATTTTCATTATTGGAAGGCCCGGATTGTGGGAAGATAGGAGCTTTCAATCAGTAGCTCAGTGCTTTAGCCTGAGCAAACTAAGAATGAAGGGATGGAAGTAAAACGATGCTCACGCTAAAGCGAGTGAGCTACTTTTATGGCTAATTATTTTGCGAGGTAGGCCGGACGTGTGTCCAATCAGTCAAATTAATTGAATTTCTGGTGTAGGGGCGTCGCTTGCCCGTTCGAAAGCCTCAGGGCCATGAGTCTGTCGTATGGCGGCGACCGCTCAAGTGGCTAGAGCCTCTAGCGATGCGGTCGCCGCAAGCGACGCCCCTACAAACTATTCGAATTATTGGACAAACTCTTGGTGACTGTCTGAGAACCCGTTTTTCTGTTTCTTGCCTTGTGAGATGAATTGCATTCTATAACAAACTGCCGCCATTTCTGCGTTAGGGAACTTCGGTGTCGGACCAGACCGCGTATTCGTTGTCATTGGGGTCGGAGAAGTGAAACCGATGACCCCCAGGGAAAGAGAATTTTGCCTTAACGATTTGCCCTCCCGCCTTTTCGATCTTCGACTGAGTCGCATCGAGATCCTTACTGTAAAACACAATCAGAGGGCTTCCCGTATCAGTAGAGGAAACCTTGTCCGATTGGAAGAATCCACCGTCGAGGCCCTCATCGGAAAAGGCGGTGTATTCGGAACCGTAGTCCGTGAAAGACCAGCCAAAAGCGGCGCTGAAAAAGGCCTTTGTTGCGGGGAGGTCCCTAGCAGGGAATTCGACGTAGTTGATCTTTTCGTGAACGTTTTTCATGAGCGACCAAGTTCAGACTTATCACCGAAAACTCGCAAGTACAGAGATCGTGGCGCGGTTCGCTGAGAGGACCTGCATAGGAGGCGACACAATTTAAAAGCGTAGTGAATAGCCCTTGACATATAGATGTATATCAATACGAAATGAGGCATGAGTAAGGAAGAATCCGCAGCTTTTGGCCGGGCGATTGGCGATGCGACGCGGCAGGAGATAATGAGGTTCTGTTGCTGCGACTGGCGTTCTGTCGGTGAGGTCGCAGAGGAAGTGAAGGTCTCCCAGCCAACGGTCTCGCATCATCTGGCCTTGCTGAAGCAGGCTGGACTGGTGAAAAGCCGCCGAGAGGGCAAGCAGGTGTTCTACACCCTTGACCAGAAGCGGGTGGTATCGTGCTGCGGAAAGCTGCTGTTCGCCTTCGCTCCTGAGGAGGAGGCCACCCAGTCTATTCGGCGTTGCTGCGAATGATTTTTTATGCCGACGGCTAGACTAGCTTAGGCAGAAAATAGAAAGGAGGTGAAAAGGATGAGTGAAGAAACCAAAAGCAAGTGTGGATGCTGCGGCTGTTGCGAGTGCGACTCGAATTGCTGCTGCGGCAAGTAGTCACTGAACGAAAATCGCTGTGAGGACGATGGCGCCGTCGCCCTCATGGTTGCGTTTGATTTGGCTCTAGAAGGTGAGCGGTCGGTGGGAGTCTCCTTACTTTTAGTGATCCCATCGCGAAATCGAGGATTTCTACCTTTTCGTTTCGATCCAGTTTTCCATCGTCAGAAATCGCTTCGTAGTCTCTTCCATCTAGTCTTATCCTGCCCGAGGGAACCATTGGTGTCACCGTTATACCGATACGACCTTTTAGCTCATGGAGTTTGGTTTCATTTTCTTTCTTCTCGTTTTCTTTTGGTGGCTCGAGCCTGGCTTGTTCCATAATTTGCATGAATACCCACAGAGGCCAGAGAGGGGCGATAAGTATCAACGAGACAAAAATTGAATCCGTCCACAGAAAATCAATCGCTTTTATAGCGTGTGGGCTCTTCCCCTTGCGAAAGGCGAGAACGATGCAAATCAGTAGACCAACTCCGATGTAGGCGCCGAATAGGAGTGCGAATTCTTTCACTTTCTAGGTTCTATTTACGTCAAGGTCTCAAGATGCAAGGTAAGCAAGACAAGATTAAGCCAGTGTGCCGAGAAGGAAGGACCGAAGCAAGAGAGAGTTGGGTTAACGTATGGAGGGCAAAAC
>JAUHWE010000029.1 GCA_030424825.1 Verrucomicrobiia bacterium | reverse complement strand
AAAACGCACTTTTCAGGATGCCAAAGTAGTAGTAGATAGAAATAACCACGCCAACGATCGCAACTCCCAGCAAACCGTAGAGCTCAGCCTTAAAAGCAGCAACAAAGATTAGGAGCTTGCCGATGAATCCCGCTAAAGGAGGAATCCCCGCCAAGGAGCCAACTCCCACCGCGAGGGCCAATCCCAAAAATCCGTTTTTCTTCGCAAGATCTCCGAGATCATCGAGGGTCAAATCGGAATCGTTGTCCTTGTTTAAGTGAACCAATACTGAGAACACTGCCGCTGAAGCGAGCAGGTAGGCGAACAGATAGAATAGAATCGCCGCCGGAGCCCATTCGACCGTCCTCGCCGCAATCACTCCAATAAGGAGAAAACCTGCGTGGGAAACACCTGATAAGCCGATCACGCGCTTAAGGTTTCGCTGGGTAAGGGCCGCGAGATTCCCAAACAGGATCGTCAACACCGCCAAGGCTGACAACAGCGGGTAAAACCAGTCTCCTATAGCGGAAAACACCTTGGCCAAAGTCAGAAGCATCGCAAAGCCAGCACCCTTTGAGGATATTGCTAACAGAGCTGTCGTCGGAATCGGCGCCCCCTGATAAACATCTGGAATCCATATCTGGAAAGGGAACGCCCCAATTTTAAACGCGACTCCTGAAATGACCAATATCATTCCAATCAGCCCTAGCAGGTCATCGGGATTGGCGGACAAAAACGCTGCCAGATTGCCAAAATTCAAAGAGTCCTGGCTACTTCCCTCCAACGCCGGATTGCTACCAGCTCCATAAAGCAGGACGATACCAAAAAGCAGGATCGTCGAACTTAACGCTCCCATGATCAGGTACTTCAAGCCCGCTTCAAGAGATACGACCGTGTGCCGGAAGTAGCTTACCAGAACATAGAACCCCACTGTTGCGGTTTCCAATGCGACAAAGAGCATTACAAAGTGGTTCGCCTGCGCTAAAAGCATCAGCGCTCCCGTTATGACCAGCAAGATATGAAAATACTCCACTTGCGGCAAATTTCCCTTGTCGAGACTCACCATTCCCAGATAACTCACGAAAATTGAGGCCCCTAGGAAAAAGACGCGAAACAGCTGGCCAGTCCCGTCGAAATAGAGCATTCCGCCAAACGCTTCCCCCGTCGGACAGGTTCCTCCACAAGCGCAAGTGAGAACGTATCCAAGAATCGCTAATTGTCCGAGTATCGCAATTCTCGGGATCGCTCCATGAGCAACTTTGGGAAGGATTACTTCCAGTACAAGCAAGCTTAACGCGAGTATGCCAAGCGCCAGCTCGGGGGCAATCGAACCCCAGGCATTGGTCTCGGCTATTTTCTGAAATATTTCTGTGGACATATCGTATCCAAAAAGTGGTTTAAAAACTATTTTTCGACTTGGGCGTACACCGGTTCACCTTCGAGTGCATCATTTATCGATTCCGTCACGGTCTTCGGAAAAAAGCCAATGAAGAACATGACAATAACGAGGATGAGAGCGGGTACTCGCTCGGCCCAACTCATATCTTCAACGGACACCTCCTTCTGAGATTCTTTGAACTCGTCGCTCTCTTCGCCGAAGAACACGTTCGCAATCGCTCGCAATCCATAAATCGCTGAAATAACAATTCCCGCGACAACCGCATAGACGAGCCAATTTCTGAAGTCGTATACTGCTATGAAAATAGAGATCTCCCCCCAGAAATTCGCCAAACCTGGTCCAGGCAATCCAATGCTCGCCATCATCGCGCATACGAAGAAAGCCGCTAGCACAGGGGCTTTCTTGGCCAGGCCTCCCATTTCATTCATCTCGAATGTCTGGGTGCGGTGATGCACCATCGTGGAGAGCATAAACAATAGGGCAACGGTAAGTCCGTGAGCGACCATCATAAGAACCACTCCTCCAACACCGAGGACACTCATCGCCGCGATTCCAAGAAAGGCGTATCCCATGTGCATGACGGAACTGTAGCCAATCATCTGTTTCAAATCGCGTTGAGCCATTGCGATAAGACCCACTACCAGGACATTGCCAAGAGCGAGCCAGACGATCCAGTTTTCCCATTGGCCAACTCCATCGGGCAACAAAGGAATCGCTATCTGGATCAGGCCGTACAAACCGAATTTCTTGAGGACACCCGCATGAAGCATGGCTGCCGAGCTCGGCGCGGCGCCATAACCCAAAGGGGCCCAAGTATGCAGCGGCCACAACGAAACCAGAATTCCAAAACCGAAAAGCAGAAGGCCAAAGGCGTAATTCTGAATCGAGTCCGCCAGTGGTGCCTCGGCCAAGTGGGCTTTCAGCGTGATTAGATCAAAGGATTCCGCTCCACTCTTAACGTAGATGGCAATCAAACCCACGAGGGAAAGCATCGCTCCCAGCGTCAGATAGATAGTCATCTTCATCGCCGCGTAGTTTCGGTCGCGGCCACCCCAAATCCCCACCATAATAAACGTAGGAATCAGAGCCAGCTCATGAAAGAAGTAGAAAAAGAATACATCGATTGAAGCGAAAACGCCCATCAAACCAGCCTGCATGACAAGGAGGCAAAAAAGGTAGCGAGGCAAATTGTCCGCTTTCGACTGAGCCGCGTACAGGCCCGCTGCCAAGCCCACTACAGAGGCCATGACAAACAGAGGAAGGCTAACACCATTCAGTCCGAGATGCAGGCTAACCCCAATCAGACTGAGTCCTGTATCCGCTTTGCTAACAAACGCATAGCCGCCTGGAGTGCTGGGGTCATAGAGTCCCCAAAGAAACAGAGCGAATATTAAGGGCAAGGCGAACCCTGTAACACTGACGATTTGGACAGCCGGGCGCCCCCAGCTTTTGACGAACAGCGTCAGGAAGGCCGCGACAAGAGGAACCGCTATTGAAAACTGAACTAGAGAAGAAAATTCATTCATGCTGATACTTTAATAATGATCAAACGCATCTAAAAAATCCCTATGGCGAGTGCCCAAAACAAGGCCAAGCCTCCAATAAACCAATACACGTAAACGTGGATATTGCCCACGTGCAAAGACCGAAGACCAATCCCTACCAATCCAGCAATTCCCGCCATACCTCTCACAATCAAACCAGAAAGGACGATCTGTTCGATAAAATGAAGCGTCAATGCGATGCGCTGCTGGATCTTAGCCACATACCAGTCATACACGTGGTCAAAGTAGAACTTCTGGGCAAAGAGTGTGTGAAGGGGTTTCGCCATCTTCTCCAGTCGGTCTTCTTTTGCGCCCGCTCCATACAGTATCCAAGCAACCACTAGTCCGATCGCCCAAGCCGCTCCGCCAAAAAGCGCTACCGTGGTATGATTTTCACCGTGGGCCAAGTGCTCGCCGATAAGAATGATGGGCCGCAGCGCTTCGGGATAAAACCAGACAAAACCTCCTAAGATCGATCCTACGGTCAGAAGCATCAGCGGGATCGTCATTACCAATCCATTCTCATGAGCATGCTCCGCACCCTCCGATTTCGCGGTCCCTAGAAAAGTGATTTTCCACAGGCGCGTCATGTAGAACGCGGTAAGCACCGCTCCGAAAACGAGGGCGAAAAACGCCACTTTGTCCTGCTGATACGCCAATGCGAGAATGGCATCTTTCGAATAGAATCCCGCCGTAATGAAAGGTGTTCCAATCAAAGCCAGGAGCGCCAAGGTAAACGTCCAAAAGGTAATCGGCATTTTCTTGGCCAAGCCACCCATTTTAAAAATGTCCTGCTCATGATGGCAGGCATGAATGATGGAACCAGATCCGAGAAACAAGAGGGCCTTGAAGAAGGCATGGGTGGTTAGGTGGAACATCGCAGCAGCCACCCCTCCAGTCACAATAGCGTGCTCGTGCGAGTCACTTCCGGAGAGAGCGACCAAGCTGCCTAACCCGAAGGCCGCAACCATGTAGCCCAGCTGCGAAACCGTCGAATAGGCGAGGATCTTTTTGATGTCTCGCTGGGCAATCGCCGTAAATCCCGCAACCAACGCCGTCAAAACTCCGACCCACATAATTACCGATAATGCATCGGCAGTCATAAGGAATCCCGTGCGGCAGAGGAGAAAGACTCCTGCCGCAACCATAGTAGCCGCATGGATCAAGGCAGAAACCGGAGTCGGGCCTTCCATAGCATCCGGTAGCCACACATGTAGAGGCAACTGACCTGATTTGCCTACCGTGCCGCAAAACAGAAGAAGCCCAATCGAGGTGACGGAGGCCGTCTCTATAAGTGAAGCGTCACCGCTGAATACATTTGAAAGCGACGTCAGGTTAAACGTTCCAAACATCGAAAAGACCATAATGATCCCGATCAGGAATCCAAAGTCACCGACGCGGTTCACTATAAAAGCCTTTTTCGAGGCGGCCGCAGCACTCGGCTTATCTAGGTAGAATCCGATCAGCATGTATGAACTAAAGCCCACGAGCTCCCAAAAGATGAACAGAGTCACCAAGCTGCTCGCCATAACCAGTCCCAGCATCGAGAACATGAATATCGACAAACCTCCAAAAAACCGGGCTTTATTCGGATCGTCTTTCATGTATCCGAGACTGAATACGTGGACAAGAAATCCCACGAACGCTACGACGAAGAGCATTAACTTGGCCAGATCGTTAATCAGAAAGCCAAAACTGACGCTAAACGACCCCAACTCAATCCAGTGTGTATTGAATTCAAAATTTTCGAGGCGGAAAATAATATGCCCTGCCGTAGCGAGAATCAGTGCGGCCGCTGCAACCGATATTCCAGAAGCAACCGCTCCATTGCGCCGAAAGAAAAAGGCAATGGAAACCGCAGAGAGAAGTGGGAAAGCGAGAAGAGCGTATGCGTATAGTTCTGAGCCCATCAGAAAATCAATTGGAGAAAGTGGATTTGGGTTTTGCCTGAAGAATGGTTTTTCATCGTCTGCAGAATCAGTTTTTCAGCGCGTCTAGTTCCTCTACCTCAACGGTCTGTCGCTTTCGAAACAGTGCTACGATAATCGCCAAGCCTACCGCTACTTCTGCTGCAGCTACTGTAATCGTGAAAAAGACAAAAAGGTTGCCTCCCATTCCTCCATGGTAGCGTGAAAACGCGATCAATGCCAGATTCGCCGCATTCAGCATCAGTTCGAGACACATGTAGATTACCAGTGTGTTCTTGCGAAGAAGCACTCCGAAGAAGCCAATGGCAAATAGGAGGCTGCTAACGATTAGGTACTGTTCTAAAGTGATCATTGCTCCGTATTCACTTTCTTGCTGAGGACAATGACGCCTATCATCGCCACGAGTAATAGGAATCCGGTTACCTGCATGGGTAACAAATAGGTCGTAAACAGCTCATAGCCGAACGCCTTTAAATGGGTTCCGCTTGCTTCCGGGATTGACGAGGCCTTGCTCTTAATCGATTCCGCAGAGGCAATGGCAACTACTCCTACGACCAGGATTCCAAACCCGATCAGGCTTGCTGCCCAAGTGTAGATACTGGTTTTCTTCGCGGCTGATTCTTTCACGTCCAAAAGCATGATTATAAAAAGGAACAGCACCATCACCGCGCCTGCATAGACGAGGACTTGTATTACCGCGAGAAAGTAGGCTTCTAGGAGCACAAACAAAGAAGCCATGCTCAGGAACGTCCCGATCAAGCACATCGCACCGTTTACCGTATTACGGCTAAAGACGACTCCCAGCGCTCCTGCGAGAGCAACAGTTGCAAATATGTAGAAGAAAATATCCGTCATCTTAATACAATAGATTGATCGTTACCCAAATCAATGCCCTCCGCCGTGTGCCGCTGCTTCCTTTTTCTTTTTCCATTTGAAATGCTGGTCCGGTAGAGTGCCACCGAGCTCGTACAGCTTCTCTTTATTATTCACGAGCTCTTTGCGGGAGTAGCCAGAAAGCGAAAACTGATTCTGTAGCCAGATCGCCTCTTCCGGGCAAACCTCCTCGCACATTCCGCAGTAAATGCAGCGAAGCATATCGATCTCGAATTCCTTCGGCCCTTTTTCTACATGGGCATACTCACTATCTTCTGGAATTTCACCCGGTGTGATTCGGATCGCCTTGGGTGGACAAACGAATTCGCACAGTTGGCAGGAAACGCATTTTTCGCGACCTTCGGGATCTTTGACTAACGTCGGCACTCCCCGATAACCTTCTGGAATCGTTGGCCGTTGTTCTGGATACTCCAAGGTGACCGGCTTTTCCCAGATTTTCTTGAAGGTTGTCGATAGTCCACGGGCGATCTCCGGAAGATAGAGTTTCTCCAGAAAGTTTAGCGGTTTTCTCTTTATTACGATGGACATCTTTTCGTTCGTTGAGATTTAGAAAATTTGAGACAAGTGGCGATCCATTACAGTCGCGTATCCAAATAGAAAATGAAGATTGTATAGACGACGAGGTTGGCAATCGAGAGGGGGAGAAGGATCTTCCAGCCCAATTTCATAACCTGATCGTATCGGAAACGAGGGAGCGTCCAGCGAATCCACATGAAGAAAAACATCATTCCACACATCTTTCCGAGGAATATTCCTACCGAAAGGACCGCTCCCATTATTCCTGCGCCGAATCCAAGAGCTTCCAGGGTTACAAATGGCATTGGATTCCATCCTCCTAGAAAGAGTAAGGTAAATACACACGAACCCACAACCATGTGAGCGTACTCTCCCACAAAGAAGAGTCCGAATTTAAACGAGCTGTACTCTGTATGGAAACCGCTCACCAATTCCGTTTCCGATTCGGCCATGTCGAATGGAAGACGGTTCGTTTCAGCAAAAAGGCAGACGAGAAATATGATTGCCGAAACAGGCATCCACATGGCGAACCAAAATCCGTTTTGCGCCTGGGCGATATCGTAAAGGCTCAATGTCCCTTCCCTGCCCGGAGCATTCACCCAAATTAGTATTGGCAACACCGATACGCCCATGGCCAGCTCATACGAAATCATCTGGGCTGAAGCCCGAATCCCACCAAGAAACGGATACTTCGAGTTGGACGACCAACCCGCGAGCACCACGCCGTAAACGCCAAGTGAAGAAATCGCAAAAAGAAACAAAAGCCCCACGTTCACGTTCGCCAGAACGAGCGGAATGACTTCCCCCGCCTCGGTTACGAAACGACCGAATGGCACCACCACGACCGTCGTCAGCGCTGGAACCAAGGCGATGACCGGCGCCATAATAAAATAGAACTTATTAACGTGGCCAGGGACTACGTCTTCCTTGAACAAGAACTTCAACCCGTCAGGAATCGGCTGAAAAATGCCCAAACGCGTCAGGAATCGGCCAATAATCGGAATGCTCCCAATCAGAGGAAGCGAGGTCCGATTCGGTCCCACGCGACCTTGAATCCAGCTGGAGATTTTGCGCTCCGCCAGAACCGCATAGGAACAAAGCCCCATAATCACGCTCACGACGACCGCCGCATAGACAAACTTAATAATGATCGGATTAATGTCCATGACCTTGTCTACTCAGCTGCAACTGCCTCCTGTTTCGGTTCAAAGTGAAGCGACTTGCCTTCTCGAAAAGGAAGATCCTCAAAGGCGCTTCCATCGATTAACGCACCTTGGTCTGAAAGCGATTGGAATGAAATTCCTTCAAACGCAGACCCCTCCGCACCAATCTGTTTCCATATCGAACCTATCGTTGACGGGAAGGAGCTGCCGGAAAGATTAGCCTGAATCGTGGCTAAAGCATAAAGATCCTCAATCGCACCTCCTGGGCCCGGAACTACGCGGCTGAATTTCTGGATACGGAATTGCTGATTTATGACCGTTCCCGACTTTTCAAACTGAGTCAGCCCCGCAAGCAAAACCGTTGCTCGGTTACTGGTCGCATTCTTGTGGGTGCCCAAATAGACGATCTTGATCTTGCTGATCTGGGCTTCCGTAAGCCCTCCGGCAATCAGGTCTTCTTTAACCGAAAAAACCGTCGTCACCTCCCCGCTGTCAATTTTCGCTCCTAGTTCTCCAAGCTTCTCTTCCGGTAGCTCACTGACAAGGCCTGTCATCAGGGCGCCTCTCACGTTCGGGTTTCTGTCTGCCGACATAAGAATGCCGTCACCGCTACCGTATCGAGCAACTAAATAGACCCCTTTCGCTCCAACCTCATCAGCAATCGCTTTAAGGGCAAACTGTTCTTCAACGCTGCATTGACCCGATCCCACGATAGCGACACCTCCGCCCTGTAGCAACTCGCTCGCTTTCGCAATCGCTTCGGAGGCCGTGGTATCATTCCACTCAACCGCGCATTGGGTCAAACGGTCTTCAGATTCTACTAGTTTGTACAATTCACGACCCGAATCCGGCATCCAGGTATCGTTTACCTCATCATTGCGACGGGGCTTGATGCGGTATATTTTGCCTTCCCGAGCGGAAACAACCGTATTCGCTCCTACACTGGTTTCAAAATCGATGCTGTTGGTTTCCTTTAAAAACCAGACCCTCATCTTAAAACGGAAATCCGTACTCGTCAGGGCTCCCACCGGACAAATATCTACTGTATTCAGTGAATAATTATTCGCCAGCTCTTTGCCCGGAAAACAGGTAAGCGTGGAATAGCTACCCCGATCCGTAAAGCCGAGCACACTGTCCCCCGCCACTTCGTCGCAAAATCGGATGCAACGAGAACAAAGGACGCACCGCTCGTCATCCAAAGTAACTCTTGGCCCAAGCCGTGTCCTCTTCGGTTTAACGTTTTTCTGCTCGATGAACCGACTGTATCCACGTCCGTGCGACGAGCTAAATTCCTGGAGAGTACATTCGCCGGCCTGGTCACAAATCGGACAATCAAGGGGATGGTTAATCAACAGAAATTCAGTAACTGCTTCTCTCGATTCCAACGCCTTGGGAGAATCGGTTTTAATATGCATGCCGGGAGCCGCCTTGGTACCGCACCCGATCGCGGGTCCGGGCATCCACATAATCTTGGGCGTCCCGTCTTCATTGACCATCGGCTCCCCGGTCGCCCGATCTCTACCGGGCATGCCAAGCTCGACCAGGCACATGCGGCAATTACCCGCAATCGAGAGTTTCGGATGATAGCAATAATGCGGGATCTCCTTTCCCAGCATCGCCGCGGCTTCGACCATATTCGTGCCTGGAGGCACTTGGAGATCTTGCCCGTCGATGTTGACCGTAATCAAATTATCTTTCTCTTCCATTAGAAGTGCCTATCTCAATCCTTCGTTCTCTAGTGGTTGCAAGCCAACTCCTTGGCTGCGGTTCGGTCGCCATCCATACGGCTATGGCGCTCCGCGAACTCTCTAAACTCGTCTTCAAATTTCGCCAAATAACTTTGCACCGGCCAAGCGACGGCGAAACCGAATGCACAGATGGTCCTACCCTCGATCTGGTCCGCCACCGATTTCATCAAATCGACATCTTCAGGCCGTGCCTGCCCGTGAACCATCCGCGTGGTGATTTTCTTAAGCCAAAGCGAACCTTCGCGACACGGGGTGCATTGCCCACAACTCTCGTGCGAGTAAAAGGCCATCAAGTTCGCCAGCGCGACCGGAATCTCAACGGAATCGTCGAGCACCATCATTCCTCCGGAACCCGACATCGAGCCTGCCGCAGCGATCCCGTCATAATCGAGAGGAATATCCTCGATCCCCCAGTCGTAGTCGTTACCGTCTCGATCCTTGCCGGTAAAACGCTCACCATTTTTGAGGATTTTCATCGAGGAGCCTCCCGGGATAATCGCCTTGATCGTTCGGCCGTCTTTCGGACCCCCGCAAATATCGTAGACCAGCTCGCCCAAAGTAATCCCGGCTACCTCGTAGTAGCCCGGTCGCTTTACACCTCCCGAAACGCACCAGATTCGTGTACCCGTATTATTGGGACGCCCAATTTTAGCAAATTCGTCCGCACCCATTCTAAGAATGTGCACTACGTTGCAAAGCGTCTCAACATTGTTCACGATGGTCGGACACATGTACAATCCGAGAACCGCAGGAAAATAGGGAGGCTTGATGCGCGGGTTGGCCCGCTTTCCCTCAAGGGATTCGATCAATCCCGTTTCTTCACCGCAAATATAAGCCGCCGCTCCTCTGTGAACGACTATGTCGCAGCTGTATCCAGAGCCTAGTATATTGTCACCGACAAAGTTCTTTTCCTTAGCTTCCTTGATGGCCTGATTAAGAATCTCCGCGCCTTTTGGCATCTCTTCGCGAATGTAGATAAACGCTTTGGCACAGTCGGTCGCGAAACAGGAAATAATGATCCCCTCAATTAATTGATGCGGATCTTTGTGCACGATCTGCCGATCCTTGAAGGTTCCCGGCTCGGACTCATCACAATTGCAGACCATGTAAACGGGTTTGCCAGACTTCCGGTCCACGAAACTCCATTTGACACCCGCAGGGAAGCCCGCTCCTCCGCGTCCTCGAAGCTGCGAGTTTTTCACTTCGTCGCAAATCGCCTGCTTTTCCATGCCCACAGCTTTTTTGAGCATTTCGTAGCCCCCGTGTTTCATGTAGCAGTCGATGTCCGGCGTAAAGCCTGGTTCATCTGCGTATTTAAGGATGATGCGTTGTTCTTTTGGATGTACCGCCATTCTAACTACGCTTGCAACGCCTCCGCCTTGATTTTTTCACAAATCTCCTGAGTCTTGGCTTCGTCGAGATTCTCGTGCAATTCCTCATCGACCAGCATAACGGGAGCCGAGCCACAGCTCGCCAAGCATTCCGCAAACTCCACCGTTACCTCTCCGTCTGGAGATACTTCATTCAAACTCGTATCAAATTCAGAAAGCATCTTCTCGCAAACCTTCGCCCCACCTGCCATGGCACACGACAAAGTGCGACAAACGCGAATGTGACGACGACCGATCTTATGTTGCCGGAAGAAAGGATAGAACGTGATCACCGAGAGAACGTGGATCGGCGCGATATCCAACTTGGCTGCCACCCATTCTGCGGCTTCATTAGTAAGAAGTCCCTGATCTTTTTGAATCGCGTGAAGCAAGGGCATTACCGCACTCTGTTTTTCCGGATATTTCGGAATTGCTTCTTCGATTTCAGCTAGCGTTTCTGGCTTTAGATTCATCTAGTTAATTTCAGAAATAATATTCAGGAATCAAGAGGGGGCCTCGCTCGATGGACCGTTCTCCAAACCAGTAAATGATTCATTATTCATAAATCTTACCTCTTCCTCTATCTGTCGCATTCCCCCATTACAAAATCAAGGCTTCCAAGAATAGCGGAGATGTCTGATATCATCGCCCCCACGCTGACCTTTTCGAGCACTGACAAGTTGTTAAACGAAGGACCTCTTATCTTCATCCGGTAAGGAACGCCTCCGCCTTTCGAGACAATGTAAAACCCTAGAGCCCCCTTCGGGTTTTCCGCTTCAAAGTAGACTTCGCCCGCAGGCATGTCCGGCCCTTCCGTTGTGATCATGAAATTCTGGATCAGCTCCTCCATCGAGGTCAGAACTTTGTCCTTGCGCGGGGCAAAAATCTTTTTCGCATCCTCTGCGTAGAAGGGTCCGCCCGGCATCTTCCTGATGGCCTGGCGCACAATCCGAACGCTTTGGCGCATTTCTTCCATACGAACGGCATACCGATCGTAGCAATCTCCATTCTCACCCAATGGCACTTCGAAATCGTATTGCTCGTATCCACTATATGGAACATCGCGTCGCAAATCGATATCGACCCCTGAACCCCGCAGATTAGGTCCTGTCAGCCCGTAGGATAAAGCGTCCTCCTTAGAGATGATTCCAATATCCGCGGTACGGTCAAACCAGATACGGTTTCTCGTAAGCAACGCTTCAACATCGTCGAGCAAGGGCAGAAACTCTTCGCAAAAGGTGAGCACTCGATTCGTCCACCCTTCTGGCATGTCTCGGGTAACCCCTCCGATTCTTGAGTAGCTAGTCGTGAAACGGGCGCCGGTGAGTTCCTCAAACAACTTATACAGCTTTTCACGTTCGGTGAATGTGATCATGAACACTGTCAATGCTCCCACATCCATGGTGTACGCGCCGAGTCCAAGCAAATGAGCGGATATTCGGGCTAGTTCACTGGTGACCACCCGAATCGCCTGGCAACGTTCCGGCACTTCCAAGTTCGCCAGCTTTTCCACTGCGATTGCATAAGCAGCATTATTGGCCAAGGGGGCGAGGTAATCCAATCGGTCCGTATAGGGAACGAATTGGTTGTAAGTCATATTTTCAGCGATTTTCTCATCGCCTCGGTGCAAGTATCCGAGAACCGGATCGCACTTTTTCACTACCTCACCATCTAGTTCAAGATTCAGGCGCAGCACTCCGTGAGTGGACGGGTGCGAAGGCCCCATGCTGACTTCGAGATGCTCCGTTTCGAACTCCTGGGCCGCAGCGGCAGCTTTACCTCCTGAATCAGGAGCAGTGTATTCGGTTGTTTCTGTGGGCATGGAAATAAGTGTATATTAAGATTTAATCTATGGAACGAGCTATTCGGGCTTTTCCTTTTTTTCGTTCCAGCTCTCGTCTTTAGCCGCAGGTTCGCGCTTGCTTTCAAAAACCGACTGCTGGGCGACAAAAGGTCCTCCGGCCATCGGCGCAGGTTTGACCTTTACACCGGTGTTGGCGGCGATCTCCGGATCCCAAAGCTCGTTTTCATGCCCTGCCAAAGGAAAGTCTTTGCGAAGCGGGTGATGCGGATACTCGTCCCACATCAGAATCCGTCGCAGATCGGGATGCCCGACGTATTTGATTCCAAACATATCGTAGGTTTCCCGCTCCATCCAACTCGCGCTATTAAAAAGACCTGTTAACGTGGGAGCCGTCGGATTCTCATCATCGGCACAATCCCCTGCCACGCGGACATAGGTGTGTTTTTGAGAGGAGTAGAGATGGTAAACGACCGTAAACCGCGGAGAGGCATCCACCCCATTGTCTATCGCCGTCGCGTCCATCAAGGCGTCAAAGTCATGATCATCCCGAAGTTTCTTGACCACATCTGGAATGCGTTCAATCGGACAGTTGAATGCGGGCCAGTCCAAGGAGTCCCGGTCATCCAGTTCGGAACATGTTTCTCTGAGTGCTGAATTGAGATCTTGTGCTATCATTTACGAGGTGGAATCAGCCTTCAAAAGGTTTTTATAGGAGTGCTCCGTGCAGACTTTATCCTGCAGCTTCATTAGAGCATCCAACAGCGCTTCCGGTCTCGGCGGGCATCCACTCACGTAAACGTCGACCGGCACAATGCGATCGACTCCTTGCAAAGTCGCGTAGGAACGGTACATCCCTCCCGTGGACGCGCACGCCCCCATGGCGATTACCCATTTAGGTTCGGCCATCTGGTCATAAATGCGACGCAACGCCGGCGCCATTTTGTAGGTCACCGTACCGGCGACGATCATCACATCCGACTGCCTGGGCGAGAACCGCATCACTTCCGCCCCAAATCGGGAAATGTCAAAGCGAGAGGCCCCTGCGGCCATGAGTTCGATTGCGCAACACGCCAAGCCCATCGGCATCGGCCAGAGCGAGTGAGTGCGGATCCAATTGATAACAGCATCCGCCTTGGAGACGATGACGCCACCTTCAACTTTGCTGTTATAGCCAATATCTTGATTAGAGGAGACCATTTGCCAGAACGCTACAAACGGAGAAACGTAAGCTGGGCCAATCAACATGCAAGCGGGTTTTTACAGAATTCACGATGATGCGGAACTTCTGTGGGAAAGAGCCCTAAACCTGCTAAAAAGATAAAGAATTCAGTTGCACGAGGGGGAAATTGTCCCCATTCGTCTCAGCCTTCGATTTTGGACCATGGAGAGATGTCTGAGTGGTTTAAAGAGCACGCTTGGAAAGCGTGTGTGCAGGTAACTGTACCGCGGGTTCGAATCCCGCTCTCTCCGCCACCAAAAACAAGAACGCAATCCCTACTGCAAAGAAATCCAAGTGTCCGGAAGCTTTTACACGGGATTTGAACCCGCAGGGTTCGACGTAGCGAGCTCGCGAGCGAAGATGGGACACGCAGCGCGTGGGTCCGCAGGACTGGGGCGAAGCCCAACCAATCCCGCTCTCTCCGCTCTCGGTATAGCCTTCCCGAATTTGCTCGAATCAACCAAATATCTCGGCCCTAAGCACCGGAAACTTTCGTCGCCTCAATTTCGGGCGAGATAATAGTAATTCTGAATATCATGATCGAGCGTGTAGCGGCGGGTATTTTGGAACCCAGCCTCCTCGAGAAACTGCAAGGTCATCTGCTCCCCCCACATCGCTCCGACTCCCAATCCTCCTTGAGCAAGAGAGACCGTCATACAGTGCAGGCACGAAATGGTGTAGAGGAGCGGGCCAATCGGATGCTCCCGATTTTCCGCCACGTTGCTGGAGGCCCCAATATCCTGCATGAGAAAAAGTCCGTCACGCTTCAAGGCATGCCGGATACCTGCCAAAACATGGTCTGGTCGCGCTTGGTCATGGATCGCATCAAACGCCGTTATCAAATCGAATTCTCCCTTGGGGGCGTCGTCATGGAAGGAAGTCAGATCACGCTTTTCGAAGACGATGTTGTCTAATCCTTCTTGAAAAACGGCATCACGCGCAAATTCAATCGCTTCATCGCTCAAGTCATAACCCACAAAACTGCTTTTCGAAAACTCCCGAGCGAGCAATCGCAACGCATTCCCTCGCCCACATCCTACATCCAGCACTCGAATCCCGTTTTTCAAGCGTAGGATCAACCCCGGATCGAGCGGAAGAATATGGTCCAGAATTGAGGAAACGACCGACTGGTTGCTATCGGTCGCCATTACCTCATGGAATCTCGGATACTCCGAATATGACACCCCGCCCCCTTTGCGAAAGCAGTCCACAATCTTGTCTTCGACTCCTCCCAACAAGCCGATGTATTGCGTCAAGTGGGCCAGGCATTCGCCTTCTCCACCTTCGGTCAGCATGGCGCCATGGTTAGCCGGCAGATGGTACCGCTTTCCCTCTTCTTCGACTTCGATAATTCCTCCCGTGGCCAGGGCCCCTAGCCATTCTCGCACATAACGCTCATTCAGTTGGGCGGATGCCGCAATCTCATCGCTCGTAGATGGACGCATCGATTTCATCGCCTCGAAGAGCCCAACCCGATACCCAATCGATATCATCAAACCCAGAGAGGACTCGTTCATTATCGATACGATTCGCTCCCCGAACGCCTCCATTTCATCCACATTCAATTCTGTTTTGCACGCGACACACATATTTCAATTTCTCCGCTTA
>JAUHWE010000669.1 GCA_030424825.1 Verrucomicrobiia bacterium | reverse complement strand
TGACTATGTGCAGAGCGACTACTCGCCTACAGGACTGGGTGAACCGCCTATCGCCCCCGCTACACCAGCGGTAACGAATGCGATTTTCGCTGCATCCGGCAAACGGGTACGCTCAATGCCTCTAGGTAAAGAAGGTTTGTATATTTAACCGCACGTATTCATTCCATTTCCCTTCAGGTAGGGCGGGAGCGCGTGCCGGGCGTAGCCAGAATGGCGAAGACTGGTCCCCGCTCCGCCGTGCCGAGAAACTGCATTACAGCACTCCCAAGCACCGTCACCCTACTCAACTGAAGACCTTTTCACAATTTGAGATCATTTAAACGTAGATTCAAATACAGTCTGGCAACGACTCGCTGCGGCGTCCTTTCGTTTGCATTTGCAACGACTGCGTTCGCCAACATCGAATCCCACCCCGCGGTTGGCTCGACCGTTGTCGACTTTCTCGATTTCAATTGCTACGAGTGTCATAACGACGTGGAGAAAAAGGGAGGCCTGGACTTAACCAATCTCCCTTTCAATCCAGACGATTCCCAGTCCATGAGTCTTTGGTCTTTGGTTCATGACAAGGTGGCTCACCGCGAAATGCCACCCAAGGAGGATCTCTGGCCAGAAGAAAAGGAGCGTTCCGATTTTCTGACGGTCTTTGAGCAAACCATGCACGACGAGTCGGCCAAACGTCTAAACGATTTTGGCAGGGTTCGATCTCGTCGACTCAACCGTACCGAATATGAGAATACACTACACGACTTACTCGGAGTAGACATTCCCATCAAATCATTTCTTCCCGACGACCCTAGCCAGGACGGCTTTAGTAATATTGCAGAATCACAGCAAATCTCCCATCACCTCCTGCAAAAATATCTGGAGGCCATCGACATCTCGCTGGACGAAGCCTTTCACCGAGCTCAATACACAAGCCCCCGCTACTCTAGGGTTTTTCATCCAGAAGAAGTCACCTGGAATCTCGAAACGAAAGTGAATGGTCGCGGTCCGCTTCTGCACGAAGGCCACGCTCTTTCCTATCTATCCACCGGAAACTACCAAGGCCGAATGGCTCCGACTGAAGTCGATGAAAGCGGCTGGTACCGAATTACGATCCGGGCTAAGGCTCACAATCCCCCTCCGGGGCGAGGCGTCTGGACTCAGATTCGAACGGGCGTTGCCGCCGCTTCTGCACCGCTTCTTTACTGGGCAGGCTATTTCGAAGCCAAAGAAGAACCTCAAGACTTCACTTTCGAAACGTGGATGCAAAAGGGTCACAAACTAGAAGTTAGACCAGGAGACCACACCCTTGGGATTATTTCAGTAAAGCTGCTCAACGACCACAGCGCTCCCCAAACGGATGCCCCGGCTGTGGCGATGGAATCTATCAAAATGGAGCGTATCCACAAAGGCATGAGCCAAAGAGAACTGAAGCATCGACTCTTCGACGACTTGGTTTTCGAAAATGGAGTGCTGCATTCGAAACAACCAAACGACGATCTCGACCGCCTAATGACCCGCTTTGCAGGATTCGCTTTTAGACGATCCGTAACGGAAGCTGAGATCGCGCCCTACCTCGCCTTTGCCCGCTCCCGGCTCGAATCGGGTGCGGACTTGAAAGACGCCTTGAAATCGGGATACCGAGCTTTATTGAGCTCACCGCGTTTTCTCTACTTCACCGAGCATGCCGGCAAGATCGACGACTTTAGCCTCGCCTCTCGCTTGAGCTATTTCCTCTGGAGCACTATGCCGGATGAAGCGCTGCTTTCTCTCGCCGAAAAGGGGCGACTATCCGAACCCGCCATCCTGAAGCAACAGGTGAATCGGCTCCTCGAGCACCCGCAGGCCAGTTCTTTCGTCAAGAACTTCACCGACGATTGGCTCAATCTGAAGGAAATCGATTTTACCACTCCCGACACGAAACTCTATCCCGAATTCGACCTCATCCTGAAACATTCGATGCTGGGTGAAACGAGGGCCTTCCTCCAAGAACTGATTAAGGACGATTTGAGCATAACCCACATTATCGACTCTGATTTTGCCATGCTCAATGAACGCCTCGCCCAGCACTACGGCATTCAAGGGTTTTCCGGATCGGGCTTTCAGAAAACACGTTTATCCCAACAAGATCCGCGAGGCGGAATCATTACCCATGGAAGCGTCCTCAAAGTAACCGCCAGCGGAACGACTACCTCACCCGTTATAAGAGGCGTTTGGCTTCTCGAGCGAATATTGGGTGAACACATTTCACCCCCACCCGATGACATTCCTGCCGTGGAACCTGACATCCGCGGAGCGGTTTCCATACGGGATCAACTCGAGAAACACCGTTCAACCCAGTCGTGTATGCCTTGCCACCAAAAGATAGATCCGCCGGGTTTCGCCCTTGAAAGTTACGATGTCATTGGAGGGTGGAGACAGAATTACCGAGCGCTTCCCGAAAAAGGAAGCTGGAAAACCGGTCCTGCAGTAAACCCGAGTTACCATCTGTCTAACGGAAAATCCTTTGCCGACATAGAAGGCTTTAAAGCGCTCATTCTTGAGCATCCTGAAAAGATCGCGAAAAACCTGGTCGAAAAAGTCCTAACCTATGCTACGGGAGCAAGCATAGTATTTGCCGACCGCCGCGAGATCGCTCAAATCGTAAGCGACCTTGAGGAAAGCAATTACGGATTCCGCTCACTCATCCATGCCTGCGTGCAAAGTTCTATCTTTCAGTCAAAATGAGTATTCACATACAGGTAGCGGGCGATCTCCGAGCGCCCATTTCGTTTCTGTTTAATTGTGGGCGCTCGGAGATCGCCCGCTACCTTGAGCTTCCCAAATGAACCCCGTAAAACCCACAATAACAGCTTTCCTTACCCTCGTATCCATTGCTTTCGCGTTCACGGCCAACGCTGAGCTCTATTTCCGTGAAGACTGGAAAGAGATTCCCTTTGCCCTTCCCATAACACCCGAGCATGTCGCCAATCCTGAATTGCGCATGGAAACCCATGGACCCGGCAAATTTGGAATCAAGAAATCGCATCACGCAGAG
>JAUHWE010000668.1 GCA_030424825.1 Verrucomicrobiia bacterium | reverse complement strand
AGGTGCTACGATCCACTGCGGTCGCCGCAAGCGACGCCCCTACTGAGTTGTTACTTGGAACGGTGCCCACCGCCGCCCACATAATCGATCTCTTGCAGCGAATCGCCAAAGACTCGATAGGCCTTCCCGAACCCGAGCACGAGCCTGCCTTCGTTGGGAATGAGACGAAAAAGGTCAAAATCGACCAATCCCTTTAGAGCACTCATGGTCTCGCCATGTCGAGACTCCATCATTCCTATAATGTCCAACCAGTCCGCCGCGTCTCGATCTACGACCTCCGCACGGCAATCCACCGTTAACCGCTTTCGAGCGAACAAATGTTGGGCTACCGATTCATCTTCAATCAGCATCACACTCGCCTTTTCCGCTCTACGAATCTGCGACGAGTGCTTCGCCATCGAGCTAATGTAGACGTAAAAGTTGCGATTCTGATCCACATAAACTGGGGCGTAACTTGAAAGCGGTACGCCCTTCCCGTCTACGGATGCCAGGATCGCGCTTCGCACGGATTCGATCAACAAATCCATTTCAATACGGGCGCTTTCAAATTCTTCAGACATACGAATCGACTACTCTTTCCACCTTCCGGCACTTTAGCAAGCGGCGCCTGCCCTCAATATCCGTTGTTCCAATAGCGAAAAACTCGCCCCCATCGCTCAAATTCAGCTTTTGCTTCAGTTCGGGACTGGATAGTCCCACATTTCGGGCAATAACGTTTGCCTTGCCCTTGGGGAAAAGCGCGACCGCGCTCTTTTTTCGCAGCTCACCCGAATCCAGTATTGCGAACGTCTTGCCCGGAAACCCTTCAACGAGTTGCGCGGAGGTATAAAACCGCGTTCGAGGGTGCAGCAAACTCAAGCCCATCTTCATACCCAGTACTTTGAATCCCCCGCCTTTCATGATGGAGGCGTTTGGTTCATATAGGAATTTTGAATACATCGAGTAAGCACCCTCAGCACGCTTTTCTTCCGATCGGGCAAACTCGAATCGCTCCCAATCTCCCTCTCCTTTTCTATTGCTACAAATGATACTGGGTTCGCCCTCGAATTCCTTGGTTGCGATACAAAAACTCTCCTTGCACTCGTTTTCGATCGACAAGATGTGGATTTCAAAAATGTGAGACAGCTCAGCAATTATACTGTCCACATCCAATCCAGGGGAAAGCTTCACGGCAACTCGCTTGCTTTTCTCCAAAAGCATTTCCCAATGGAGCTTCAGGTCTGGTTCGCAATCCTCGAGGGCTGAAACCTTCAAACTGCGACGGTCCCGTCTCGCAGGGTCGACATAAACGACATCCATAGCATTGGGATATTTCTTCAGCCAATCCATTCCATCTCCGTAAATCGCAGTGACAATGGATTCCTTTCCCCAAGCGACTGCGTTTTGGCTCACTATTTGCGACAGGGCCCTATCCCGTTCAATATGAAACACCTGATTGAACCGCTCTGAAAACGCAAAGGCATCGACCCCAAAACCGCCTGTCAGATCCGCCATTGTCCTACCTTGAAGCAGATTCGCTTTATATTCTGCCGCGTATTCAGATGAGCACTGCTCCAGTGAAAGAGTGCTCGGAAAAACGATCGCCTCGTTGGCGTGCCAACTGGGCAGTTTTCTGCCGATTCGCTGTCGGGCCTTCACCTGCTGAGCGACGAATGCCATCGGCAAATCTGGATACCGCTTCGACATCAGGGCAACCGACTCCGGTGACTCATCGCGAAACTTCCGGATGAGGGCAACGACCTCAGGCGTCAATCGCATCAAGAAAACCCTGGGCTAACCGAAACTCCCCCATCAACTGCAATGGTTTGCCCAACTAAATAGCTATTCAGATCCGAAACCATAAACGCGGCAAATCGCGAGATCTCCTCCTCAGTTCCCATTCTCCCAATCGGCACGATGTCTTCCAAACTCTTGCGACGCTCAATGCCCAACATGGATTTCGTCATGTCCGTTAATATAAATCCGGGAGCGATCGCGTTGACGAGAATTCCTTCGCGAGCCAGTTCCAGAGCTACCGAGCGAGTGATGCCTGAGAGAGCCGATTTCGAGGCGGTATAGGCATGTCGATTCGGTCGCCCCAATATGCCAAAAAGAGAACTGACATTCAGTATTCGCCCGCCTTCACGAGCATTTTTCATCACCTTCGTGGCGGCGCGGATCAGCTTCATGGGAGTTGTCAGATTCACCTCAATTATGGAGTTCCACTCCTCGTCGACCAGTCCGTCGACCGAATCAACTCCGTTTATGCCCGCGTTGTTTACCAGAATATCGAGCTTCGGCAAATCTAGGATACTGGATTGAATGTCATTCACACTCGCCTGATCACTCGCATCCATTTGCCAGTATTCGTTTTTCTCTCCGGCCGCTACATCCGAGAAACGTTTGGTACCTGTGTAGATCACTTTTGCTCCCAGCTCAGACAGCTGATCCGCAATGGCCCGCCCGATTCCTCGCGTTGAGCCGGTCACGAGAGCCGTTTTTCCTGTGAAATCGATAGGATACCCTTTTATTTCCATGGCGGGAGTTTCACCATCTCCCTTGCAATGTGAATCCGAAAATCCGAATTCGCTCCGTGATTCGTCTAAACCAGCATCCTATCCCCCAAGTGAGGAATCTCCTCGGCTAGTCCTTGAGCGACTGTTTTACCGGACAGAACAACGACCAACGGACCTGGCGAGTGTCCGATCCGGCTAGGATACATGTAACCATCGAACCGTCTGCGTAAAAGGTTGACCCTCAATTTTCTGTACGAATGATCCCCTTCCACTCCCATAACCCTACAATTATCGTCTCTCGAAATGGACCCGCGAAATAGCTACGCTTACCCAAACCTCTTTAGCACAGCGACTAAGCGAAAATGGCTGTTCCTCGGAATCTTCGCCGCTATGCTGTGTAGCGGTCTAGCTCAGGCCGAATTCCCCGAAAAGCCGATCAAGATCATTGTTCCGACCAACACGGGTGGGGAGGTTGACACCCTCGCTCGAATTTTCCAACGAGCATTCCAGAAACACAAAATCCTCC
>JAUHWE010000667.1 GCA_030424825.1 Verrucomicrobiia bacterium | reverse complement strand
GTTCAGACGTACGGACTGGCAGATACATATGGGTGACCATTTCCAACTTGATCGCGACCCTGTTATCGGTCGGTCTTCTTTCTCCTTGGGCCAAAGTGAGAGCTAAAAAGATGGTGCTTTCCAGCATCACGGTAACCAGTGCCCAAGGCGTCATAGGCACCCACGAAGCGTTGGCCAACCAGGACCAGTCCGCAACGGGCGAAGCTGCGGTAGACGCTATGGATTTCGACATTGGAATTTGACTGCGATAAACGGAAAATTCTTTGCCTCGGGTTCGTCTGATTCCTGCCTGGCTATATTGTCCTTTGCTGAGGAAGGCGGTATCAGCGTGGAGCTGGAGGATCGGATTCAGGTTTATTCCGAATCGTATTTCGAGGTAGAGCCCGAGCTCGGGAGGACCCCTCGGATCATCCGCTTCAATGATGGATCCTTGTTCGAAACCACGGACCTCGACGCGTTCAAATCGTTCGAGTCGCAACTCAAGCACAAGCCTTTCATCGCCTGGGTCGGCCTATTAGAACGCAATTGGCGTACGGCGACCGCTTCGGTTGTAGCTGTAGGGGTGTTCTGCGTTCTCTTTTTCATGTATGGGATCCCAGCGATCGCAATGCATGTGGCAGGAGTGGTCCCGCAATCGCTTCGGGTCAAGATGTCTGAAGATACGATGCGTCTGATGAGTAAAACCAAGGTGCTTGAAGCGAGCGAGATCGATTCTGAGCGCCGCGATACGCTGGAAAAGGTGTTTTTTGATGCCATTGAGGAAGGCGGCTTTTCGCGGGACACGGATTTTGAATACAAGCTCAGTTTTAGGAATGCTCCGTTCATTGGGAAAAATGCCTTTGCTCTTCCTTCGGGCGAAATCGTATTTACCGATGATCTGGTCGAGGCCTGCTCAGATGAGCAGATTCTGTCGATCATGCTGCATGAGATTGCTCATGTTGAGTTGCAGCACGGCATTCGTTCCCTTATTCAGAATTCTGGCATCATAATTATAATTACCTTAGCCATCGGAGACGCCAATGGCGTTTCCAATCTCGTGAGCTCGCTTCCGACGCTTCTCGCTGAATCCCACTACTCCCAGAAATTCGAAATCGAAGCGGACTCCTTTTCCTGCCGGCAACTTCAGAACAGCGGCTACAGTCCCGATCTACTGGGCGACTCCCTTAAAATACTCCACGAAGGAGCGATCGAGATGCCGCTTGAAGACCTCCTTTCGACACATCCGTCTTTAAAGGCTCGTTTAGCCAATATCGAGAAGAGTAAACTCTCGAGAAGTGAATTGAGGAATTAGAGCATTTTTCAATTAATCAATCGCGCTTCTTTGCAGAAGCGGGTGCCAAATTTTCCATCTTCATCAGATCCTATTAGAGATTTTTTTTCAGACGCTCTCGCCCTACCTTTCCGACTTGCCAAAGAAAAATGCTCTAGCCGTTGTCTAACGTTTCGGTATTTCTTCTGATCGGGAAAGGCGCCTTAACTATCGGACAGGGTATTGGCGGAATTATCGTCAGGAGTGCGCAACGTTTTTTGAATAGTGAAAAAGGGTAGGGTAGAAAATAGGAAAGCGGCGCTTGAGCGGGACTACCCGATTTCGGGGAAACTGGAGAATTGGTACTTCCGTCTGGAGGAAACCTGCACTGGGGTTTGGGAGGCGTCCGGCGAAGACAATCATGGGAGAGTCGTGAGCCGAACGGGAACCACCGACCCGAAGTTGACGCTTGAAGAATGTATTCGCGATGCCGAGGACTTGGGAAAAGTGGAATAGGTTCGATGATTTTTCAGATCAGTGAGTTTTAGAGAACCTAAATTTCGTGGTCAGCAACTAGTCGGGATCGCTGAAGCATTCTTTGTTGTAGGTCGTCTCGATGAGGCGACGTTTTTGCTAATCGGCAGGTCAGCCACCGACTTTTCGGGGTCTCCGACGACCCTGCCCTACAGCCTCAATCAATTAATGAAATCTAGTTATTGGACTCTGTCTAATAGAGTATTTAGAATACGTAGTACCACGGGTGTTTCCCATTGCCAAAATGGAAGATTTTTGTAAGATATAGATTGGTACTTGAATAAGTTGTTAGCGACGAAATGAGAAAAGTAGCAGAGTATCCGCCAGGCAAAGACATGTTGGTTCTTGAGGGCTGGCTTAAGAGTCAAAACATTGAATTCGAGATGAAGAGTCTGTGTTTCCTGTACGCCGGATTTGGATATGCTCTGTACGTGTCAGAGGACGATTTCGAAAAAGCAAAAGAATTTGTTTCTCGCAAGCTCTCCGAAGGTTCATCGATCGTTTTATGTCCAAGATGTTCAAGTAATCTTGTTCAAGCGATTGATGAAAAAGGCGGGCTGCTAAATTTTTTGATCCTACCTATGATTTTCAGGTTCATCGCGATTGCCCGAAAAGGTAAACCATTCAGGTGCAATGAATGCCGTAATGAGTTCAGAATAAAGCTCTAACAATCGTTTGTGTCGATGACGGTTACGCTTTGCTGTACGGCCACATCTCGGTGTTCGCGTTATCAGAGAACGAGCACCTCAGCTACAATCCTGCCCTTACCGCACCACTCTGCCCGATCCACCGCTGTTAAGGAGGGCTTCGACTTCGGCACGGGTGGTGAAGTTGTAGTCGCCGTAGATCGAATGGGCTAAACAGGATGAGGCGACAGCGAAGGCGATTGCGGTTTGCGGCTCGCGTAGCTTGGGATCGTTGAGAGCGAAGATCAGTCCGGCACCGAAGGCGTCACCCCCGCCGACTCGGTCGACGATGTTGCGGATTTCATAGGGCTGGTAGTGGCTGCCTTCGAGGGGCGCAAAATAGGAATAGTCGGATGCCTTGTCGTAGAGCATGGCGCCCCAATTGTTGTGGGAAGCGGAAATGCTTTCTCGGAGCGTTATGGCCACTTTGGAGAGGTTGGGGAACTGGCTGACAATCTCGCGGGCGACTTTGGTATACTTACTCGCGTCGATTTTGCCAGAATGGACGTCTGTGTTTTCTGCGTGGATACCGAGAACGTCGGAGGCGTCTTCTTCGTT
>JAUHWE010000028.1 GCA_030424825.1 Verrucomicrobiia bacterium | reverse complement strand
AGGCCATTTCCGGCTGCCCTTCGCTCCCACTCCATTGCGCCACCAATTGTATCCGTAAAAGCCGCGCCCATCGATGCCGCTCTCTGGATGCTTCCAACTGAATGGAGCCCGTACCTGAACAGAAGTGGCCGCCTTGATCCAATCTGAACTGATAAGCTGTTTGTCCTTCCATTTCCCGTTGTTGAGAAACAGCAATCCAAAGCGGGCCATCTCTCTCGCTGTAATGTAAATATGATTACTGTTGTTGCCGGCACCCCCGTTGACCTTGAGGCCGTCTACCATACCGAAGTCTCCCCAATGCCATGCATCCGGATCCATGCCGATGGGATTTGCAATGCGTCGCTTGAATAGAGAATCCAGTGGTTCGCCTGCGATACGGGTCAACGTGTTGGCAAATTGGTTCATGGCAGAATCCCAGTAGGCAAATCCGGTTCCAGGAGAAAATAACGGTTGGCTCGCGGGAATAAGAGGAGTTCGGCTCGGGCCGTGCCGGTAGTCGCCGGGACGGTCGTCTCCCTCAGCCAGGTAGCCCGAAGTCATGGTTGTGAATTGTTGCAGGGTGATGTCCTTGAAATGCGGCTTCAACGGGGGAAAGTGCTTGGAGGCCTTTGTATCCAAAGAGCACTTCCCATCCTCGATGAGCAATCCCAACATAGTACTTGTGATTGACTTGGTCATCGACCAGACGCCGTGCTTGTGGTCGATGTTGTCCCCCTGCCAAACGATTCTTCCATTCCGGACAATGACGAGTTCGGACGCGCCGTTCTCTCCCGAATGCGCTTCAAGGTAGCGAATGGCCCGATTGAGCTTCTCGCTATCTAGTCCCTGCGATTCGGGGGACACGATCTCCCAGTCTTTTCCGGGGAACACCGGTTTCGATGGCGATTGGCAGCCGGTAAGGAAAACGAGGATTAGTCCGCAAGCGAGGAAAGGCGTGGAACTCTTGAATTTGAGCGGCTCGGCCATCGTTTGATTCAATCTGGGCAGGGTACCCGTAGAGAAAGTGGCAGCAAGTGGGAGCTGACTCAAGCGATAAACCGCGTTGCCAGTTCTGTCGCAAGTGACCCGTGAATTGAGGCGTGGCACCTGTACGTGGCCTTTTGGAGCTTCCTGGGAACGGAAGGGTAAGCCGCAATTGCGCCTTGCCTGTTTTGCGGATCCGGTTTTTGATTGCCGCACGTTTTGACTGGGTTGAATCGACGCTCACGAAACCCAATACTCTCCTATGAAAATGCCCCTTAGACCCCATTTAGTCCTGTTTGCTTCAGCTGTCTTTTTTCTTCCTCAGGGAATTTCGAAAACGGTAGACCTGACTTCTCCCAATGCCGTTAAGCCCCACAACGCTGTCGTTGAGGTGGTCACCTTCAAAGGCCAAAAAGCGCTGAAGGCTGAGATATCGGAGGAAGCGAAGAAAAAGATTGCAGAGGCTCGGGCGCGACAAGCTGCCAGTGGCCGTACGGGTCCGGCAGCGGGCGAAGCGGATCGCCTCAGTCACCTCATCGTGGTAGCGGATGATTTCCACAACGGAACCATCGAACTTGAAGTCGCCGGCGAACCTGCTCCTGGATCCTCCGGAGGGGCCCGTGGCTTTGTCGGGTTGGCCTTCCGTGTGCAGCCGGACATGAAGACCTACGATTGCTTTTACCTGCGACCGACCAATGGACGGGCGGAGGACCAGGAACGCCGCAACCATTCCGCCCAGTATATTTCACACCCCGAGTATCCGTGGTACAAGCTGCGCGAGGAAACGCCTAGCAAGTATGAAACCTATGCCGATCTCCAGCCCGCGACTTGGACCAAGGTTAAAGTCGTGGTCGAGGGGGATAAAGCCCGACTCTACGTTCATGGGAATGAGCAACCCTCATTGATAGTCAATGACGTCAAGTCCGGACCGAATGGGAAGGGCGCTGTCGCTCTCTGGTTTGAAGGTTCGACCGTGGCCCATTACGCAAATCTTAAAATCTCAAACTAGCGGATATGCTTCAAACTATTGACTCTCCTGAAAATACGAAACTGATTGTTTCCATGAAATCGCCTGTCGCCATTATCGTCCTCGCTCTCGTGGTTTGCTCTCAAGCATTCGGTCAAAGCCGGATTGGAACGGGAGGCAGTAAGGAGCTCTACACACAATACTGTGCCCAATGTCACGGGCAGAATGGCGAAGGGGGACAGGGGAGTTCCTTGATTGACGATGTTTGGAAATGGGGCGGGTCGGACGAGGAGATCGCCAAGGTGATTCGTGAAGGGGTTCCCGAACTGGGCATGGTCCCTTGGAAAGGGGTGCTTTCAGAGGAGCAGATCCGCAGCCTCATCATTTTCATGCGTGAGCAGAAGTACTTGGCCGAGACGACCGACCTTCTGAAAAAAGTAATGCCGAAGGATGGGATATTCACCACCCAATATCACAAGTTCAAATTGGAAAAGGTTCTCGAGCTGGACGATATTCTGTGGTCGATCGCCTTCCTTCCGGACGAGTCGATGTTGTTGACCCAGCGCGATGGTATTCTCTGGCAAGTCCGAGATGGCAAAAAGAAGGAGATCAAAGGCACTCCAGAGGTGTTGGCTGTGGGGCAAGGCGGGCTTCTGGAAGTGGCGCCGCATCCTGACTATAACCGCAATGGCTGGATCTATCTATCCTATAGCGAGGACGCGGGAGCCAAGGTGGATGGGAAAACGGCATCCATGACAGCGGTCGTGCGAGGCCGTATCAAAAACAACAAATGGGTGGATCAAGAGGACATCTTCAAAGTGCCGCCAAAATTCCACACGACTAAAGGCGGCCATTACGGATCCCGTTTTGTATTCAAGGATGGATACCTGTTCTTCAGCATCGGCGAACGCCAGGAGGGGGACCCGGCACAGGACATTACCGTGCCTCATGGTAAGATCCATCGGATCCACGACGATGGCCGCGTTCCCAAGGACAATCCTTTCTACAACGAGAAGAATGCTTATCAGAGCATCTGGTGCTACGGAAATCGCAACCCTCAGGGACTGGACTTGCATCCGCTGACGGGTGACTTGTGGGAGACGGAACATGGGCCGAGAGGGGGCGACGAGCTGAATCTGATACAAAAGGGGCTGAACTACGGATGGCCGGTCATAACGTATGGAATGAACTATGACGGGACTCCTTGGACCGAATTTACTCACAAGGATGGAATGGAACAACCGGTACACTACTGGCTGCCGTCTATCGCCACTGCGGGAATCGATTTTTATGAGGGTGACGCATTTCCGGGCTGGAAGTACAATTTGCTGGCAACCGGCATGTCGGCAGAAGAAGTACAGCGTATTGTTATCCAGGATAAGAAAGTTGTCCATGTTGAGACGATCCTGAAGAAGCAAGGGCGCGTTCGCGACATCGCCACCGGACCTGACGGACTGATCTATGTCGCTCTGAATACGAGAAGTCCTAATAGTGGTTCTTTGCACCGCTTGGTTCCGGTGGAGTAAACTTGCGTCTGCTTGTGAAACACAGACAGCGGTAGCATTTCCATTCCGTAAATTGTTGTTATTTCCCTTCGGGTAAATACCTCGAAGCTTGCTTGGTTGCTGACATTGGTAGCGGGCGATCTCCGAGCGCCCATTGGTGTATCTATCGGGTGGGCGCTCGGAGATCGTCCGCTACCTTAGAATACCTCGGGGCTTGCACCGGGGATGCTTTATTTGTTTACGAGCGGCTTTAGGCCGCGATTTTTAGATGCCTGGGATCCCGGCATTAAGAGCTAATCCTACGATTTACTTTCAGAATCTAGCGTTGTAGGTTGGTTCGTTGACCCGGCGATCATAGGCAAAAGGGCGGGTTAGACCGACACGCTAAGGCTGAGACGGGCAGGCAGATCTCTCGCATAGCAGAAATCGAAGACTAGCCCTGTTGTATCGCGTTGGGCGATCGTATCGATTGGGATTTTTGCAGACTTCACACCGAATGGCTGACCGAGCGCTTCGAGCTGAACTCGGTGGAGTTGCGTCGCGAGGCGGCGCTATCATGTCGGCCATCGATCTTAGAAAGTGTCCACTTATTCTCAATCGAAGCACGATATGGGCAGATATTCTCCTGTCTAATATTGTAGGTCGTCTCGCCGAGGCGACATTCATCCCAATTGGCGGGTCAACCACCGACAGGTCGGGGTCTCCGACGACCCCGCCCTACGCTTTCGTTCAATGAGTGAAATCGACTTATTGGACACTCTCTTAGACGTGCATCGTTAGGAAATAAAATAGGACCGGCGTCTTCAATCTGATCCCTATTTGCGGACTCGTTTCTGTTGGAACAGCCAATCCCAGACATTTTCGGTTTTGCTAGTACGGTTGCTCGCATGATGGGTGATCCAGCCTTTGTTTGGATCGTCGCCCTCATAAGCGAAACCAAAATCGGCGGCGTTGTGCTTTACCCCATCGAGCTCGGTGAATTTCATATTGCCCCTGATCTTGGAAAGCTGATCGAATATCTCCTTTGTGAATTCGAACGGCACCGTAGGATCGGCATTTCCATGAAAGGCCCAAATCGGCACGTTTTTGAATTTGGATACACTTTTCCAGGGTAGCAATCCCCCAGCGCTGGGGATAGCGGCTGCGAAGCGATCCGGGTCTGCCCAAAGCGCGTTCCAGGAACCAAAGCCACCCATGGAATGGCCAAGGACATAGACACGATCCTCATCGACGTGGTAGTCACGAGCCATTTGGTCGAGCAGCAAGAATGCAAGTGTCAAGCTGCCGGTGGATACGTAGTCAGCGGGGTAGCGACCTTCTTTAAGGCGTGAGTGCCAATGTGCCGGCAGTCCTTCGATTTCCCGTTCAGAGACTCTTGGGTAACGCTCATTGAAAATGCTCCAGGAATCCCAAGACTGCGGAGCGACCATGATGCATGGGTATTTCTTACGCCAGGATTCGGTCGTGAAAATTTTCGACCAGGCTCGGAGCTGGCTTACGTTGTCGTCGCCGATGCCCGCGCGGCCATGCAGGTTTAGAATGAGTGGATAGGTCTTGTTCGGGTCGTAATTGACCGGCAGCAAAAGCCGGTAGGGCATCCCGTGGAATTGATGCGATTCGAACATGGCGAGTCCCTCCTTGGCGACGTTCGTCCCTTTGTTGCGATCGTTGTTTTGGGCGAACGATTGAGAGGCTGAGGCAAGCAATAATACAAGTGAGAAGTATAGTGTTTTCATGGCAATGGGACACGTTCCAATGATTGATTGGATCACACTTAATGGGTATTCTGGACGTTTCAAATCATTTGCGGATGGGCCTCCGAGACAATGGGGATTTTCGATCAACCTGAGCGGGAAAAGACCTTCGGATCCCTGTTTGACCTGAGTTTTAAAACTAAGGTGGCCGAAGGTCCAACTTGTCTTGTTTTGCGACAATTTGGTGACGGATTGCGGGTTAGGCCCTATGAAGCTAAGAAAAGACGAATTTAATCGCATTCTTACGGGTTGGACGAGCGTTGAAGATTCGAATGCCTGTCGAAGCTTCTTTCGCTAAACTGCTTGCGCTTCGATCGCGGTCCGAACTTAAATCAATTCGTGCTGTCCTTGGGGCAGATCCCTTTATTCGATAACCTAATAAACTGACTAATGAAAAAAATCGTAATGATCCTACTAGGCGCCGCATTTATTGCGTTTGGCGCTCTCTCAGCAAACGCTGCCCATCACAAGAATCCGACGACACCTCACTCGGTGATCCACGTCGTTACTGTATCGTGGAAAGCGGATGCGACTGATAATCAAATTAAGGCTGCCCTTGACGGGGTTAAGACAATCGCGAAGGAGTACGATGGCTGTACTCGGGTATGGATTCGCTCCATTAAGGTGCAAGGGGAGAAGTCTCACGCGTTCGTGATGGAATTTGCATCCGAGCAAGCACTGAAGGATTACGCCGGCAGCGCCGCCCAAAAGAAATGGTACGAAGTTTACCTTCCGATCAGAGAGTCAAGTACCACCTTCGATATTACCAATTAACGGTATTGGCAGCTTAGCCAATTTCACACCCTTTCAGATCGCGGTTGAGACAATGCTCTCGGCCGCGATTTTTTTGTCACGGACTCGTTTGAGCTTTCCGGTAAATTTGTCTTTTGGAGAGTCGCAAACGGAGGCTGAGATCGTCCCACCACATTTCCGTAGGGCTTCGCGCTATGCCGCGTAAGCAAGGTCTCGATGGGAATAACGCGGCCTAGCGCGAGCGCTAGCCCTACGGGGTGAGCTTTCGCATAGACGAGGGCAGGGCGAAATTTTTTAGTAGAAAATTCGATGACCGACCTGCTCGCAATTACTGAATTGTTTTGCGAAAAACGGCAGTCTATCGCTTGATTCCCTGATGAAACTGCTCTTTCCCTTGCTCCTTCTCGCTGCAACTGTGGGTTATGCCAAACCCAATTTGGTATTCATCATTGCCGATGACCTAACCTATCGAGACATCGGTTGCTATGGGGGACAGGCGCACACACCCCATATCGACCACCTGGCGACGGAAGGGATGAAGTTCGAGCGTTGTTTTCAAGCCGCTTCGATGTGTTCGCCGACGCGGCATAATATCTACACAGGATTGTATCCCTTTAATTCGGGCGCGTATCCGAATCACACATTCGCCAAGCCGGGGACGAAAAGCGTGGTTCACTACCTCGGCGACCTTGGCTATCGCGTGGCTCTGTCAGGAAAGACGCACGTTGCTCCCAAGGAGGTGTTTCCGTTTGAATACAGCGGAGTGAAAAATAATCCGGACATGGATGCGATCGATACGTTGATGTCGGAATCGAACGCTAGCGACACGCCCTTTTGTTTATTTGCCACTTCGAACGAACCGCACTCTCCGTGGAACAAAGGCGACGCCTCGCTCTATCCCCGAGACAAGGTGATCCTGCCACCGTATATCGTGGATACACCCCGCATGCGGGAGGACTTCAGCAACTACCTCGCCGAGATAACCTACTACGATTCCCAAGTGGGAGAAATATTGAGCCTCTTGGATAAGCACGGACTTCGCGACAACACGCTCGTCATGGTTGTTTCGGAACAAGGGAACGCCTTTCCGTTTGCCAAGTGGACGTGCTATGGAAATGGCCTGCAGTCGGCGATGATTGTTCGCTGGCCGGGGATGGTTTCACCGGGAACGACGACAGATGCGTTGGTGGAATACACTGATGTGTTGCCTACTTTCATAGAAGCAGCGGGCGGTCAGCCAGCGAAGGTACTTGATGGGAAGAGCATGGTTTCCTTGCTGAAAGGAGAGACTAGTAGCCATAAAGACTACGTGTATGGAGAGGTGACCACGAGAGGCATCATCAATGGCACGGATGAGTATCCGATCCGTACGGTTCGTGACGACCGGTTTCGCCTGGTTTGGAATCTGAATCCAGATGCGAAATACACGAATGCATTAACTCAATCCCCTGCGTTTCAGTCGATGATCGAGAAAGCCCAATCGGGAGACAAGCATGCCCAGGAATTTGTGCGCCGCTATCAGCATCGCCCTGAACTGGAGTTGTTCGATTGCCAAATGGATCCACTCGAAATGAACAATCTTGCGGAGAATCCCGAGTACAAAGCGACGATTCGAAAGCTCAAAGGAAAGCTCCAGCAATGGATGGATTCCCAAGGCGATAAAGGAATCCAGACCGAGCGCGACGCCCTCTACCATAGCCGCAACGCGATTGGGAAAACCAAAGCCGAAGTCGACGCCGCCTGGGAGAAGAAGAACAGGAAGTAGCGGGCTTCGGTATACACGTATCCAATAATCAAGGAGTTTTGGCAACCCGGGTAGGGCGAGAGTGCCCCGCTCCGCGGTGTTTTTTGTAGGGCTAGCGCTTGCGCTACGCCGCATCGGTTGAGATTAAAAAATGGGTTGATTTGAGGATAGGCTCCACGGCAGAGCGGGACGCTCTTGCCCTACCTGATCGACCAGGGAAAGAAGAAATGCTCTAGAAGCCCCGTCATTGTTTGGTAGCGGGCTACCTCACTCCTTCGCCGAAGCTACGGCGGCACAAGCCGAACGCCCATTAAAAGTAGTACAGGCATCCTGCCTGTTTATCGTTAAATGAAACAGGCTAGAAGCCGGGCGTGCTGCGTTTATTCCCTTCGGGTAAATACCTCGAAGCTTGCTTGGTTGCTGACATTGGTAGCGGGCGATCTCCGAGCGCCCATTGGTGTATCTATTGGGTGGGTGCTCGGAGATCGCCCGCTACCTATATCGGCGACGATGTCGAACTACCTTCCTCGATCCGCGAAGGTCATTATTAAAGTGTCTCCTATCGGCTAAGCAAATTTTCTATTGCCTGATCAAACAGGCTGACTGCACGAGCGCGTTGGGAATCGTTTTTATAGGCTCCCTTTTCACGATAGTAGTCACGACTTTCACGAAGCTGGTTTAGGAAGAAAGCTTGGTCGCTTTCGGACCGTATCGGCTTTCCGTCAATGATCACTCGAATGGCGTTGGTGTGGGCCATGGCGTCAATCTTCTGGGCGGGAATGTGAATTCCTTTCCCCCATGCCGCGATCCAGCTGCTTTCATCGAGTTCGATTTTCTCCTCGATTACCCATTTGTGGATACCTCCTTCGAGAACCTGCTTAACGTTAGCTTCTAATGGGAGCCCATTCCGGACCAGTCCGAATTCGCTTAGGGGTCGAGGGGATGAAATTTGCGCTTTTAAGGATACGATTCCTGGCTTCGACATCAGGAGTGTCTCTCCCATGGCTTTGCCATCGATGGTCAAGTCGATGATCGGTCCTCCGGTAATGAATACGCGTCCGTTTTCAGTCGATGTTTTGAATGAGTCGAAATCGACATGACCGTTGCTGTGCACGTAGGTGCGGATCGACCCAAGGAAGGGTTGCCAGGGATCCCGGTAGGAGGAGTTGGGCAGATCGGTTCCCGCCATCGGAGGGAGAAAGTACCCACAGTTCATCAGGCGGTACCAGGTATCGGTTTGGTAGATGAAGCCGTTGCTGATTTCCCAGAAGTCGACCTTTCCCAAAATCGCGTCGGCCACGGCGGTCGACTGGCTTCCTAGGGAACCTCCATGGGCGACCCCGACAAAGCCGTTTCTCTTTTTTGCCTCAGAAAAAATATCGTGAAGAGGGGGAAAGTTTTCGACGATCGCTGGCCAGCCCATCCCTCCGGTAGAGTAGGGTTCAATCGGTCGATTGAGCCCGAGCAGATTTATGTGCCCTTGAGCGGAGTCGCGATATTCTTGTCCGGGGATGATGGACTGGCTTTCGCGGATCACTTGACCGGCTTTGCCGAACGCGTATTGCCGGGACCAAATCCCCGGAGTCATGCCTCCTTTCAGAACCATGAAGTGACCTGTATTCAATCCATCCGCTTCGAGCATAGCCAGCCAGAGACGATCGTCCCTGGGTTCCAGCCGATCGAAGTGAAGGTGCTCGTCGATGGCGATCCATCCGTTATCCCTAATAGGGGACCAACGTTCGAGTTTCAGATCTAGGAGGGGAGTTTCGTCAGAAAGGACCGTTTCCACGGTACTAGGAACGTACTCGAAACCGTGGGTCGCGGTGACGGACACCGACTTCGCATCCTCGGGAACGCCTACCTCTAGAATCCCGGATTTCAGAGCAAAAACAGCCGTGAAGGAGTGCTGGCTTCGCTTGTGGATGGAAGTGAAACGTATCCCGTGCTCGTTGACGTATTCAGGCACATAGTCGACACCGTCCAATTCAAAGCTGATACGGGCAGACAGCGGTTCTCCGGTTAAGCGATCGATAACCATAATCTTCAGCGGTCGACCATCATAGTCGGAAGTAGAATAGAAGTTGTGCGTAACCGGAAGATGCTCATGTCCTTCGAGAAGAAAGTAAACTGGGAAAAGAATCCAAACGAAACCCAGAAGCTTAAAATAATTCGATAATGAATACATAAGGAGGAAGTGAGAATGAAACCGAGCCTGATTGAAGTCAACGATCGTCGGCTTCAGAGGGAATTATCTTTGTGGAGGTTCACGGTTTTATTCCTCTTGTGATTACGCGGAGGCAATGCGCGTAGGCCGTAGCGGAGTGATGTCCGGATTAGTGTTCGCAGATTGGTTATGTTACTTAAATGGGCTCTAGACTAGCATGGTGCAATAAGAACTGCTGCTAGTCTAGGGCCTTGTTTATTTAAACATAGTCCTGAAGTATGGGATCGATCGCGGTTCGAAGCTCATCAATCAGTTCTGGATCCATGAATTTGTAATTGTCTTCGATGTCCAGAACGTGGACTTCTCGATACTTCATGGCTTCTGGATGATCTGCTAGCAATCTTTGTTTGTGCTTAGATTCCATAACAATGACTACATCCGCCCACTTAATTTCGTTGTGGGAAACGTGATGGCGGGCCTTTGAGCTAGTGCCCGCGGATCGTGTATTCAGCAATGCCTTCTTGCGGTATATTTTTTCTGCTGTCGGGCTTCTCCACTTGTTCATCGAGCAGACAAATAGGACATTAATGCTTTCGGATTCCAATTTTTGTCTTTGGCCTTTTATGGGGTAATCGATTCCCAGTTGGTGCGCACCGTGAAGCTTCGTTGACCTCAGGTAGAGGTCTTTTGCGAGTCAGGTTATTTGTTGGCGGCGTTAGTGCGAATGGGTGATTCGAAAGAGCCCGATTCGATCGTCCTTAAACGAAGGAAGCGGAGCTTTGGGGGATTGGTTGGCCATTCGAGGCTTGAATTGACTTGGAAGTATTTCGAGTTCGCGTCGAGAATTTGTTCTTTGCCGGTAGAAATAGGATACCAATTTAAGAGATCCTCGCTGAGTTCGATGCTCACCGTATAGGCACCAGTGGCAGCGAAACGATAATCGAGGTTCGCGATCAGTTGATTGTCTATGGTTTTGAATTCGATGGCAGGTAGTTTACTTTTGTTAAATGGGTCTAGGTCGAAAAGATACTCAAGTAGATTGGGAATTCCATCGTCGTCCGAATCCTCGAGCTGGTCTGATAGAACGTTGCTTGAGTTGCTGGTAGCCGAAGATAGGGTAGCGCTGCGGTCGATCCATTCGTTGTAGCTTATGCTGGTTAAGGGAGAGAAGGAAAACCGATCCAATCGATAGAATTTCGCTTCTTCTTGCTGGCTGGATATATTGCCTTCTGTTGAAAATCCATAGGTTTGAGCGAAATTGCCATAGGAGCTTATTTCGGATCTATTTTCCCAAGGGCGTTTTATGCCATCTGTGTATTCAACATTAAAATAAACGGATGACATGCCGGGTGAGGGATGTTCAAGGCGTACTACGCTAGACTTGCCCGGTTTGACTTCTCCGGATCGAATGGATCGTGTGCCATCTATGGATACGGAATTGTCGATGGACCAAAGTTCATTTCCCCAAGTACTAATTAACAAACCAGGCATTTCGATGGCCGAGGCAAGGTCTTCGGTCAAAGATAGGGAGACGGATTCACTCGTAAGCTGGGTCCCGTTCGAGCTAACCACAACATCGTATCCTCCTAGGTCTTCAAGAGAGATATTTTCAATTGTATAGGTGGGTTCATTCGCTCCAGGAATGTCTTCACCTTCTTTCCGCCATTGATACGAAATCTCGCTTTCGGAGAATGCAGTGGCTGAAAACGTGGCGGTCCCGTTCAAGTAGGTTGCGAAGTGCATAGGTTGCTCAAGAAAGCGGAGACCATAATCAGTCGACGCTCCGTCGATCCAAAGAGTAACCTCGGTTGATTTCGGCTTTCGAATATTGAAACTGAGAAAAGAGGAATTTCCATTGAGAGAAAAACTTTGCCACTCCTCGCTGTTTTCAAGAATTACCGAGGAATACTCGCCGTCGTTGAGGCTGATTTCCGTTTCGTCATCTGTCCCTGAAAGGCGGACGCTCAGTTTCCTTAATGGATAGAGTCCTTTGGCATTGTAGGGAATACAGATTTGAAATTGGGTGGATTCGAATTCGGCGGGAATAATTACTTTAGCAGATGCGTCGCCTTCTAAAACGATTTCGGTGTCGTAGGTGAAAGGATAGAACGTATCGCATAACGTGAAAGAGGGATCTCCGATGTTTTCTCCGAACGAGCGAGTGTCCACGTCGCGTATGTGGAAATCCTCGGAACGGGCAATGTTTCCGTGAACGTCTGTAATTTCGCAGTAGTACACACCCGCGTCGTTGGCTTCGTTGGGGGCGTCATCGTCGTCGAAGAATCGGGAGTATTTCGCGGAGGAGGAAAGGATTTCTCTCTGGAGGATATCGTTTTTGTACCAGCGAATTTCGACGGGTCCCATGGCGGCGAAGTATACGGCCAATGTCCGTTTATAGAACAGTGAGTTTTCGCGGAAATTCGCTGGGTCTTCTTTCACGAAATAAATCGGGTCCACGATGCGAGGCTCGGTAAGGGGAAACGTGCCGACGCTGTTGTTCTCCAGACCGTTGCTGGCGGTGAGTCTAACGAGGTCCGCACTGGAATCGATGTAGTAGTATTCGGATCGCGTTCCTGGTGCGTCTAATAACTGAGAGGAGACAGGCTCGCCGTCGACGGTCACCTCGATTTCATTGGCGTCTGTCATGAGAAGGGCAGGGCCGTTGACTTCAAATTCTATCCAGCTTGATTCGCCCGGTGCGAGGGTAGTTAGGAGTGACTGTATCCCGATCTGGGATTCCCACTCCCAATGCCTATCACCACCTATGGCAAAGTGAGTCGCCCTTTGGTCGAACAGGTTGGCGATCGGTGACATCTGAATTGGTGGTGTGGTAGTGGTTCCGAATTCCGAGGTTACGCTTAGTCGAAATCGATCTTCTGGCTGTAAGGAATTTGTGGGGATATCAAGAGTTGAAGATTTCGCGTTTGCGATTTCCAGCCCGTTTTTGGTCCATTGGTAGGCAAGGTCGCCTTCGCCCCATGCCTCAATCGCCAAAGATGCTTCTGTTGAACCGACGACGATATTATTGGGGAGACGTTGAACGAATGCCGGCTTTTGAGTCGTTGTGAATTGATCGAGCCAGCCGACTTCGTCGGGGTTGGTACCGACGAAGATCCAGTTTACGGTCTGGACGCCCTCGGGCACGTGGATGATGGACTCCTGCCATTCGCCCGGGCTACCTGCTTCCGAAAAACGTGCGTTGGGATATTTAGGCCGCCAGTTCGACCTACTGAGGCGAAGCAATCCAATGTAAGCCTCGAACCAGGCGTTTTCGGAAGTGCGCTTCCACCATACGCTTACGTTTGTGGGTCCCGTGATATACTTGGTGATGAATCCGCTAAAACTGCCGTCGTCGTTTTGGTCGCGATTGGATTCGTCGAATGGATATCGTCTTGAAAACTCAAGCGCGTCCTCTCCGTCGAAGCTGACCTCATTCTGGCCCACTATCCAGCTTAAATCCTCTTTGGGGCTGATGTTCCAATTCTCTTCCAAGTCATCAAGGGCTTCGGGAATTCCCAAATCAACTACGAGATCAATATTTCCGGTACGGTAGGATCCTTGATCATTTCTAATTTCGATAAAGTAGTCCCCCGAATTTTCTAGCATGAGGTTATTCAGGATCAAAGTGCGATTCGTTTGTCCGGCGATGGGAATGCCATTGTGGTACCACTGAAACTGGGCAGGCTGGAATGCTGTTTCGATGAAGTAGTCGAATTCGAATGAATCACCTTCGCGCCTTCGTTGGGTAAAAAGGTCCCGCTCACCAAGCACTGCGTCGGGGGAAAGATTGCGGTCCGTCGTTTGTAGCCAAATCGAGTTGCTATATTGCCTGGGTCCGTGGGCATTCTCAATCTCCATTGTGTAGCGTCCACCATGTTCCTTTCGCAGTGGGCTAAAGCGGAGGACGGGTCCGACTTCTCCCGGCAGCTCGACCCCGTCTTTGGACCACCGGTAGTCTATGGTTGGGCTTCCTCCATGTTCGAGCGTGATCTCGAAATCGGATCCGACGACTCCGGTGAAGTCATTGTCTCGCTCAATGAAAAAAGCGGGCGTTTGCGATTCATCGATCTCCAGTCGAGCCTTGTGGCTGATGTCTGACCCAAAGTCGTTCGAGACCACGACGTGGTAGTCGCCCTCGTCATCGGTAGTGGCGCTTCTGATACTGTATCTCCAGCGATCGTCGTCGTCCAAAAGCTCGTCGTCGCGGTACCAGTCGTAGGATAGGCCCGTTCCGCTCGCCCCGATGGAGAAGCCAATACTGTCAAAAGGCTTAGCGGTGGCGGCAATGGGTTGAAAATAGATAATTGGCGGGACCGCGCCTATCGGAAAAATTTTGAGATAGTCGATGATCAGCTTGCCGGCTTGCTGGCCTCCCTTCCCCTGGCCGCGGAGAATCCACTTTAGCTCGTAGTTTCGCGCTTCCCTGAGTAAAACAGATCCGAGCTGCCATTCACCTATCTGTGCTGTCAGCGTATCGATTGCTCCAGCGGCATGGAATGTAGGAAAATTGGGTCGTTGTGTTACGCCGTCGAGTTTCCAGAGAAATCGCAGCTCTCCTGGACCGCTTACGATCGATTCAAGCGTGGTTTCCTGGTAGATTGGCGGTAGGTCGCCTTCGACGTGGCTTCCGCCTCGGCTCTTCGGATCTTCCGAGGCGCGCCAATGATCTTCGAAACGTGTGAAGACGATACCACCCGGGTCAATATCCAGGGCCGCAGCCATGCTTGGATCTGGGGTAAGAACGGTTACTTGAAAAGTGATAGAGGCCTCTCCATCTTCATTTCGCGCGACGAAGGTGTATTCACCCTCATCGGCCTCGTAGAGATTGCCGAGAATGAGATTCGTTTCTGTCTCCCCGGGAATTGGGCTGTCTTGAAAGCGCCATTCGAACGTTACGTCGGATTCGGAGGATACGACGACATTCAATGCGGCGTTTTTTCCTGCTTGCTTGTAAATGTCGAGTAGCGAGTGCGACTCAATGATCGGTGGGTAAAGCACCTCGTCCATGGCGAGGCTGATGGCGAGACTAGCCATGCCTTGGGATCGAACGGTTTCGTTGAGGAAAACGGATGGCTTCGACGAGAAAATGAGCCGGTCAATATGGGTTTTCATGTCGTCGTCCGGTCGCAGTGACAAGTTGAGCGCGAGCATTCCCGAGATATGCGGCGCGGCCATGGAAGTGCCGCTAAGCAAAGCGTAGGAATCCGTTGATGCGTGCCAGGTCGAAATAATGTTGGAGCCGGGCGCAGCCACTTCCACTTTTCCAATGCCGTAGTTGGAAAACGAAGACAGGTGGCCGAGTTCGTTGAAACTGGCGACGGTTATGACATTGGGGTGTGCGCTGTCGGCTGGGTGAATCGGTTCATG